>NZ_JBKFGJ010000014.1:0-218062 GCF_051233465.1 Neobacillus solisequens
TGCTTTTTTGACTCCTCCTTGTCCAAAGTTACTTTGACTTCGGACACCATCTTGCTTTTTTGACTCCTCCTTGTCCAAAGTTACTTTGACTTCGGACACAATCTTGCTTTTTTGACTCCTCCTTGTCCAAAGTTACCTCGACTTCGGACACCATCTTGCTTTTTTGACTCCTCCTTGTCCAAAGTTACTTCGACTTCGGACACAATCTTGCTTTTTTGACTCCTCCTTGTCCAAAGTTACTTCGGCTTCGGACACCATCTTGCTTTTTTGACTCCTCCTTGTCCAAAGTTACTTTGACTTCGGACACAATCTTGCTTTTCTTGCTCTTCCTTGTCCGAGGTTGAGACCCGTTCAATCAAACGTCACTACCGTATACTTTGTCTTAAGGGACTCTATTTACAATACTTGCAAAAATAATAAAAGGCGACGAGTTTTAATACTCATCACCTCAAGTAACAGGAAGTTGTACCCTTCTTATAAATAAATAGATTAACGTATGACCTGCTCCCAACAGTAGCAGTAAGATTGGAATGCTCTTTTCTTCATTAAATAAGGTTATGGCAGTAAGAAAGGCTAAAATTGAAACAATTCGACCAATATTTAAAAAGATTTCTCTCACCACAATATATTCAATACGCATTTCTGCTGCTTTCCAGCCCACTCCAATTACATCATAGGTTGTTGACATATAGGGGACCAGCAATAACGGGTAGGCAATCGCAATGATTCCTGCATAAATCAGCAATTTTGTATAGGTCACTTCCCACACGATCAAGATGACTGCGGCATACAGAAGTATTCCCCCGATAAGAATGGCTTTTTTTCGAAAACTTTTTTTAATCATTCTTGATGCAAAATAATAAGCAACAAATGAAATACCCGAATTCAACAGTCCAAACGTTCCTAATGCCATCTCGCTCCCTGTTGAAATATAGACGAATACGGAAATGACAAATAGGAAAGTCCCTTCTCTTAAGCCTTGAAAAAAGTGGGCATTCGTCACAAGACGCCAATTTTCATTTTGCTTTCGTTCTTCAAGAATTCGTCTGAAACAGTATTTTCCCTGTGCTGGCCTTGGTTTTAAAGAAAAACTCAAGAATACTGCCAACGCGAAAAGTCCAAGGGAGATACCAAACACAATCGTATAGCCGGCAAATTTTTCAAACCGGGTAATGATAATTCCCGCAGCAATTGGACCAATCATCCCTCCAAGAGAAGATAAAATACCCAAAAACCCATTAAAAAAATCTCGTGTTTCAGGTTCTGTAATTTCAAAGGTTAAAACATTATAGGCCAGCCAATAGAATCCGTAACCGATCCCTAAAAGTCCTCCTAGCAACAATAAATAGGTTGCTGCCTTGGATCCAGTCATTAACACCGTTAAATAAAACAAAGCCAAAAAAATGACACCGATTCGTAGGACAATAACCCGATCAATTTTCTTTGCCCATCTGCCGGCTAAAATAAAGGTTAACGGTTGAAGAATAACAATGGCGAGGTTATATAAAGCCAAATCTGAGTATTTCCCTGTCTGCTTCCACAAATAAATGTTAACAAACGTATTGGAAAGAGCGACACTCAGTGAATATAATCCTCCAATCATCAAAAGCAGTGTTAAATCCCTTGTAAGTTCTACATCCCCTAAAAGCTTAAATTTCTTTGGCATAAAAAAACTCCCCTTTTTCTTAAGAGGTAGTTTTTGTAAAACACACTGTTCTTATTCAAATACTTTTCAGAAAACGAAAAGGTGTGTCCTAAAAACACTCTTTAGGTCACACCCATTTTTTTGAAAGGGTCTTTATATTAGTCTGTTGCTTTCCGCTCCAGGCACTTCGCTTTCCGTGGGCGTTCCGGGGAGCCTCCTCGTCGCTGAAGCGACTGCGGGGTCTCCCCTGCCCCGTAATCCCATAGGACATTGATTTTCTCCCTAGAATTCGCCATCGCACGAAGGAAATGCGTTAGCATTTTCGAGGAGTCTACGTGCCTTCCGCTCCAATCAACTGAATGAAAAAAAGCAGTAACACTCGATTCAAAAAAAACTGACTAAAAAAGAGTCAACAAACACCCTTTTTAGTCAGTACTGATTAATTATTTTGCTTCGTTATAACGACGTGCTACTTCGTCCCAGTTTACTACGTTCCAGAATGCTCCGATGTAGTCAGGACGCTTGTTTTGATATTTTAGGTAGTAAGCATGCTCCCAAACATCAAGTCCAAGGATCGGTGTTTTGCCTTCCATTAAAGGAGAGTCTTGATTTGGAGTGCTAGTTACTTCTAATTCACCATTGTTCACGGATAACCATGCCCAGCCAGAACCAAAGCGTGTAGTAGCCGCTTTTGCAAACTCTTCTTTGAAGCTTTCGAAGCTGCCGAATTTATTGTTAATGGCATCAGCAAGCTCACCAGTTGGTGCACCGCCGCCATTTGGAGAAAGAATAGTCCAGAATAAAGAGTGGTTTGCATGTCCGCCACCATTGTTACGAACGGCAGTACGTGCAGATTCAGGAACAGCATCTAAGTTAGCGATTACTTCCTCTACAGATTTAGAAAGCAATTCTTCGTTTCCTGCTAACGCTGCGTTTAGGTTTGTAACATATGTGTTATGGTGTCTAGTATGGTGAATATTCATGGTTTGTTGGTCAATATGAGGTTCTAGTGCGTTTTCTGCATAAGGTAATTTCGGTAATTCGAATGCCATGATAAATTCCTCCTATGTAACAATTATTTTTTTACTTTAGTCTATACATAAATTCTAACAATTTTATGTACAAATAGCTAAAGTACTGCAATTAAAAGATACCAAAGATAGTAAGCTGTTTCAAATAAATTGCTCAAGCCACCTTACATAAAATACCCGATTTTATTACCTTTAAACCACTTGTTTTCATTTTGTTTCGGCGTCTTTTTTATTTTTCGAAAAATTGTCATGAATAACAAAAGAGCGTTCTGTCAACGATTTATGTCATACTCACTATCAAAACCTTCCATTTATTGTAAAACCTATATTGACATGGGGTATGTAATCTTTTTTAATCGAATTAGAAGGGTAATAAGGAGTGGCATATATATGCAGAAAAGCGGCTTTTCAATCTATCATTTAATACATCACTTTTTTCAAAAAACAGAACCTATACAAAAAATAAAAGCCGGTTCCGTTCTATTTCAAGAAAAAGACCCTGCGGAGTATATTTATTTATTACTTAAGGGCAGTATCGCATTAGGCCGTGTTCATTTGCGAGGGAAGGATTTTATTTTAAAAATCGTTCATAATCGTGAATTGATTGTGGAATACCAATTATTTAAAGCAAACCCTCGATATCAGTTTTACGCAAAAACCCTATCGGATTGCGAGATTATTCAAATTAAGCGGGAGGAATTTGAAAACTTTATCTCGACTGATCCCGAAGCCATGAGTGCCCTAGCTTCTTGGTTATCGACCGGATACCTAAAGGCACAAATGAAGTGTCAGGACCTAATAATGAATGGCAAAAAGGGTGGCCTATACTCAATCCTTATTCGATTGTGTAATTCTTATGGAATTATCACTGAGGAAGGAATTTTGATTGATTTGCCATTAACCCATCAGGAATTAGCTAATCTTACCTACGGGACGAGAGAGGTCATCCAACGAGCGCTAAAAGAATTACGGGAAAAAGACATTATTTCCTACGATAATCAAAAATTTACGATTAAAAATATTAATTATCTAAAGCATTCAGTCGATTGCCAAAATTGTTCATCTGAAATATGTGGATTAAATTAAGAGGTCTCCGTTTAGGAGGCTTTTTTCATAGTCTTTCTTGTAAAATACCTATTACAAAGGCTACAATAGAGGGTGAATCTATATGAAGGTGGTCATTATGAATATTTTTAAGCAACTTATTAAAAGTATCTATTCTCCTAAGGATATTGCCCTATTCCGTTTCCAGGGAATAGGAAAAACAATTTTATATGTATTCTTTTTAACCTTTATTTCTGTTTTACCCTCCATTGTTTACTTTAGTACAGCCTTATCATCGGGATTGGATTCTGCCAGATCGTTTGTTAACGATGAAACGCCGAATTTTTCGATTAAAAACGGCGTGCTTTCCGCAAAAACAAATGTGCCTATAACCATAAGGAAAGAGGATTTCACGTTTTTTCTTGATCCTACTGGCGCTGTAGATGAATCTGATGTAGCAGGTGAAGGAAACTCTTTCGCTCTATTAAAAGATCAATTTGTTGTATCCGCGGGCGGACAAAGCGAAACCTATCCATATTCGATGATGGAAGGTCTAGATATCACAAAAAAGGATTTGATTGATCTCATTGACTCCGTTGATGGGGTTAAAGGGATTATTATCCCAGTCATCTCTATTTTCATTTATTTATTCTCAAGTGCTGCCAGTTTCATTGAAGTTTCAGTACTGGCATTGGTCGGCTTACTAGTAAAGAATTTACTTGGAAGGAACCTGACATATCGTCACTTATGGAGAATTGCTGCTTATAGTGAAACCTTACCGACCATATTTTTCACTATTATGGCTGCTCTAAAAACCACAGTTCCAAACAGCTTTATGATCAATTGGTTGGTCATCATCATCGTTTTACTTTTAGCCATTAAAGAAGTTCCCGCACCTAAGAGAATTGATTAAGCATCCATTGGATGCTTTTTTTTTTGATTTTAGTTCTATTTAAAAATGGACAAGCATACGAATGTACAAACATTCCATTTTGGGGGCTTGTCCAATGAAGAAATTACTTGGTGTATTGTTAGCCATTTTAGTCATATATGTGATTTATTTTGATTTAACTGTTGGAACGCTCCCTTCTGCCACAACTACCCAAAAGACTGTGAATATCGAGACAAGTTCAGTTACAAAACCACAAACGAAAATTCCTTTCTTTGAGGAAAAAGTCAAACCTGGTGAAACCGTTATGTCCATTGTAGAGCACCAATTAGGAAAACCTCTCCCGGTATCCATCAATGACTTAATCGTGGATTTTCAAGCCTTAAACCCAGGTGAATCACCCGAAAAAATTAAAATCGGTGCTACCTATCATTTCCCTGATTACTCAGAATAAGGAAGAAACCTTATTCTTGTCAAAAACAGCAACGGACTGATACAATTATGTCGAATTGTTAATATTAGGTTGGAATCCACCTAAAGGAGCGAATCACACGTGAGTGAAATTATACATCGTACCAAAACCCGTCCAATTAAAGTTGGAAACTTAACCATTGGCGGCAATAATGAAATCATCATTCAAAGTATGACCACAACCAAAACACATGATGTTGAAGCAACCGTGGCAGAAATTAAACGGCTAGAAGAAGCAGGCTGCCAAATTGTCCGCGTCGCTTGTCCAGATGAGCGGGCTGCTAATGCCATCTCTGAAATAAAAAAAAGAATCAACATTCCGCTGGTTGTTGATATTCACTTTGATTATAAATTAGCTCTTAAAGCAATTGAAGGTGGAGCTGATAAAATTAGAATCAATCCAGGGAATATTGGAAAACGCGAAAAAGTGGAAGCTGTTGTAAAAGCAGCTAAAGAACGCGGGATCCCTATCCGAATTGGTGTCAACGCTGGCTCGCTTGAAAAGCGAATTCTTGATAAGTACGGCTACCCAACAGCGGATGGAATGGTTGAGAGTGCACTGCATCATATTAAAATTCTAGAGGATCTTGATTTTCACAACATTATCGTTTCCATGAAAGCCTCAGATGTAAATTTAGCCATTGAAGCATACGAAAAAGCGGCACAGGCCTTTGACTATCCGTTGCATTTGGGCATTACTGAATCTGGAACATTGTTCTCCGGCACTGTCAAAAGCGCCGCAGGATTAGGTGCTATTATTAGTAAAGGAATTGGAAACACGGTGCGTGTGTCATTGAGTGCCGATCCTGTTGAAGAAGTAAAAGTAGCACGTGAATTGTTAAAAGTGTTTGGACTCTCTTCGAATGCAGCCACCCTTATCTCATGCCCAACATGTGGCCGAATCGAGATTGATCTTATCAGTATTGCCAACGAAGTGGAAGAGTATATTCAAAATATAAAAGCGCCAATAAAAGTATCTGTATTAGGCTGTGCTGTTAATGGACCCGGTGAGGCACGTGAAGCCGATATTGGGATCGCAGGAGCACGCGGAGAAGGCTTGTTATTCAGGAAAGGTCAAATCGTCCGTAAAGTTCCTGAAGACCAAATGGTAGAAGAATTGAAAAAAGAAATCGACCAGGTTGCGGAAGAATATTTTAGAAAAAAAGCAGAAGAAGAACAGCTTGCCAATAAATAATAAACAGGAAGAAACCCGGTTATAATAACCGGGTTTTCCTTTTGCCCCTATATTAAAAGAACGGAAGAATGAATATACCGATGATAATCGATACAGCACCAATTCCAATTGCCCAGGCACCAAGTCCCTCTGCCCCTCTTCTTTTGACCACAAATCCTAAGATAATGCCGGCCGCACCAAAGAGGATCGGTAATACAAATAAAGAAAGAATGGAAAGAACTAAGGCAACGGTCCCAAGACCCGTCCCACCTGCAGCTTTTTCTGTTCTGTTTCCTTTTGCGTTCTGGTTGTTTTTGTCACGGATAATCGGAACGGGCGCAGCTATTTCGGCAGCTGTTTCTTCGCGATGAGCTGCTGAATTTATCGGAACAGACGCACCAATTTGCGCATCTGGATTCCTATTAACTGCTGCTCTTGTTGGAACTGCAACGCCAAGTTCAGCAGCCGTTTCTTCCTTATAGTTCGAGGATTGAGTCAGAGCTTCATTCACCTTCGTGTTTCGTTCATCTGCCATCAGAATCCCTCACTTTCTATTCTAGGAGCATTAATATTGTTTGCTGTCAGACGTTTTTTACTATGTCAATGTTTGTCTCTACTAGGTAATCATTTCAATTTCCGAAAAGATTTTCTTTAAAATAAATACTTTAATGCTGTTCTTTCTTTGGTAAAATAAATAAGAATGTAATCGGATGTTGAAAGTGAGCTAAAAACATGAAAAAAAGATTTGGCCTTGATATTGACGGTACAGTGACATGTCCAAAATCCATTTTACCGTTTATTAATAAAGCATTTAATATGAATATTGCTTATGAAGATGTGGATCAATACGATTTAATGCCCTTTGTTAAAGTCCCTGAACAAGTATTTTCTAAATGGTTCACTGATAATGAACCCACTATCTATCGGGAATCCCCCCCAGCTGAGGGAGTCTTGCCTATTTTAAATAAATGGAAAGATGATCATGAACTGTATTTTATCAGTGCACGGTCTCCCCATTTACTTCATGTAACCCGAAATTGGCTTGTCCAACATGGGATTACGTTTAACGGAATCGAGCTTATTGGTTCACACGATAAAATTGAAACAGTAAAAAAACAGAAAATTGATATCTTTTTTGAGGATAAACACGACAATGCTGTAATGATTCATGAAGAATGTCATATTCCCGTTATCTTATTTGATACACCATATAATCAAGATCCCATACCTAATGGAGTCATTCGGGTAAACAATTGGAACGAAGCTCAGAAATGGGTAAACAAATGGCTAACAGAAACATCTAATAAGGATGAGATCGTTTTCTCAGCCTATTAAAAAAAACAGCTTGCGCAAGCTGTTTTTTTTATTAAGGCTGTGTTAAAGAACAGTGTTAATTTTTTACACTCTGTTGATTGGAGCGGAAGGTGCGAAGACTCCTCGAAAATGCTAACACATTTCCTTCGTGCGTGGGCAAATTCTAGGAAGAAAATCAATGTCCTGTGGGAGTACGGTTCTGGAGAGACCCCGCAGGCGCAAGCGCCGAGGAGGCTTGCCGAAACGCCCACGGAAAGCGAAGCACCTGGAGCGGAAATCAACAGACAGGTTTAACGAGCCTTTATTAAAGAACACATTCAGGACAGCGCCCGTAGATTTCAAATTTATGTCCTGAGATATCATACCCCTTTAAATTTTCGGATAAGCCATCCATGGGACAAGTTTCAATTTCTTTTGTTTTTCCGCAGACCATGCAAATAAAATGATGATGGTGATGATGCCTCGAACAGGTAAAGCGGAAATGTTTTTCCCCCGAGAGTTCAGTCATTTCTAGAATCCCCATGTTGACAAACAATGCCAAATTTCGATAAATGGTGTCAAAGCTTAAACCAGGATAATCATCCTTTAGCTGATCCAACACGTCTTTTGCCGTTAAATATTTATCACTATCGGCAAACAAATGCAGCATATCCTCTCGTTTTCCGGTAAGTTTAAAACCACTTTCTTTCAAATATTGCAGGGCTTCTGCTACGTTCACTTGTCTCACCGCCTAGATTTCTTTTTTCATCATCATTTTTTTAGATAAAATCGTTAATATTAAAATAAGAACAGACAGCATTACAATCGTACCGCCGGGAGCCAAATCCAAATAGTAGGCTGTTGTTAACCCTCCCAGAACAGAAACTTCACCGAAAATCACTGAAAATAGAATTGTTTGCTTAAACCCTTTGGCAATCCTGATACTCGCCGCCACTGGCAGAGTCATTAGCGAAGAAACCAATAAAATTCCGACAATGCGCATGGAAGCGGCAATGACAAGTGCAACCATGATGATAAAAATAAAATGTACACTCTTGGCAGGAATGCCTGACGCTTTTGCGTATTCTTCATCAAACGATAAAATAAATAATTCCTTATATAATAAAACAATTAAGGTAACCACCAAAATGCCGATGATGAACACTACTAATAGGTCAGTACGACTAACAGCAGATACACTTCCAAATAAATAGCTGAATAAATCAACATTAAATCCTTTGGCCAAGGAAATAAAAATGACGCCTAACCCTATCCCGCTTGAGAGAATAATCGGAATAGCCAATTCCTGATAATGTTTATAAACACTTCTTAATTTTTCAATAAACAAGGAGCCCCCTACTGAAAACACCATCCCCATATAAAGTGGATTCAGCCAAGGAAGGCCGAAATTACGCTGCAGCAGTAAACTGGCGGCAATACCAGCGAGCGTAACATGGCTCAATGCATCAGCTATTAAAGAAAGTCTTCTTACTACAATAAACACACCTAATAATGGGGCAAGGAAACCAATCAGGATTCCGGTCAGGAATGCATTTTGCAGAAACTCATAATGTAGTATTCCCTGAATCATTTTAGTACGCCCCCATGCTCATGTTCATGGTGATGGGTAAGGAATTGCACATCATACCCATACGCCTTTGACATGTCCTCCATCCTCATTTGCTCAAATTCATGTGTGTCCCCATGAAAATACAAATGTTTATTCAAGCAGGCAACATGCGTTACCTTTTCTGTTACAGCTCCAATATCGTGTGTAACCAATAATAAGGTAATCCCTCTAAGTTTATTTAAATCGTTGAGCATCTCATAAAAAGCATTTACATTTTCAGCATCCACCCCTACTGTCGGCTCATCAAGAATGAGCAGTTTTGGATCACTGACTAAAGCTCTGGCGATAAATACCCTTTGTTGCTGTCCCCCTGACAGCTCTCCGATGTTTCGATTGCGAAAACCCTTCATTCCCACTGCTTCTAGAGCGGACAGGACTATTGGTGTATATTCCTTTTTGAAAGAGTGGAACATACCCAGTTTTTTCGTTAATCCACTGGCAACCACTTCAAAAACAGAAGCAGGAAACCCAGTATTAAAAGAATTAGCCTTTTGGGAAACATAACCAATATGCTCCCAATCCTTGAATTTACTGATTTCCTTACCAAAGAGATTAATTTCCCCTTTTTGTGCTTTTAACAAGCCTAAAATCAGTTTAAGTAGAGTGGACTTTCCGGATCCATTTGGCCCCACAATTGCCAGAAAAGATCCCTCCGGTACATTTAAGTTGATATTTTCAAGTACAGTTTCTTTCTCATACCGATAAGATAACTGTTTTATTTCGATAGCAGATGACATACGGCATTCTCACCTTTAATTTTAAGAATCATTCCGATTTAACTTTTAGTAGTATACAATACCCCTATTTGAATGTAAAGCACTAGGATTCAATTATATCTTTGTCCTTTGTAACACTCCCTTATGAAATTCATACATTAGCAATGGGGAGGGATTCTGGTGAAGATTTTCGAAAATATTATTAATCACAAAATTAATACCATCACTGCTGAGGAATTGATAAAATACGCCAACCAATTTAACATTACTGTAAATCGCCAGCAAGCCAAAAAAATCGCAGAATACTTAAGAGGTAAAAATATTAATATTTTTGATGATGGACAACGGGCAACACTCATTCGAGAAATTGCCAAAGCTGCCGGCCCGCAAATCGCCAGAGATGTAAATAAACTGTTTACTGAGCTGGTAAAGCAATAAAAACAAAAGCTGTGCACGGAGCACAGCTTTTGTTTTTATAATGACTGGGTAATTTTCTCCAGCAAGTTATCATCAAATTCTTGATTACGCAGCATCGCAATTTCGTGTTTATATGGTGCCTTTTTATTATTTTTGTCTTCACCCACAAATGGCGTTTCTAATATTTTAGGAACGTCCATCAATTGCGGATGGTGAACAACATAATTTAATGCTTTAAAACCGATATGTCCAAAACCTATATTTTCGTGACGGTCTTTTCTCGCTCCAGCCTCATTCTTACTGTCATTGATGTGCAGAACTTTTAAACGATCTAAACCGACAATTTTGTCAAACTCATTTAAAACTCCGTCAAAATCCCCAACAATATCATATCCCGCATCATGGGTATGACATGTATCAAAACAAACAGAAAGCTTTTCATTATGAGTGACACCTTCGATAATCATCGCGATTTCTTCAAATGATCGCCCGCACTCCGAACCCTTTCCTGCCATAGTTTCTAAGGCAATTTGAACTTTCTCATCACCTGTTAATACTTCATTTAAGCCTTCAATGATCTTTTTAATTCCAGCCTCTGCACCTGCACCAACATGAGCACCGGGATGCAAAACTATTTGTTTGGCACCGATTGCTTCTGTCCGTTCAATTTCAGAGGTAAGGAAGCGGACACCTAATTCAAATGTAGCCGGATTCTCCGTGTTTCCGATATTAATAATATATGGAGCATGAACCACAATCTCAGTGATTCCGTTTTCCTCCATATGCAGTCTCCCTGCCTCAATATTAAGATCTTCGATTTTCTTCCTTCTCGTATTTTGCGGAGCGCCAGTATAAATCATAAAGGTATTCGCACCGTATGAAACTGCCTCTTGGCTTGCTGCTAACAGCATACCTTTTCCGCTCATAGACACGTGTGATCCTATCTTTAACATTTGTTCCTCTCCTGCCTGTTGATTATTTCTTTTTTTGATTTAATCGTCGCTGACGCTTCTTGACCTTATCAATTTCTGTTTGCATTTTCTTTTTATAACCAGGCTTTACCTTTTTAGGTTTTTGTATAATGGATTTTACCATTTTATCTGTTTCATCTTCTTGTCTAACCCGGGTCTTTCTGCGATTGCGATCATCCAATTCTATAAATTCACCATTTTTTAAATCAACATTTTTAAATTGGATTCCCATTTTTTCAAGACGATTGAGTAGCACTTCATCTGACAAATCATAAATCGTCAGCGCCATTCCGTCATAACCGGCCCGTGCCGTTCTCCCAACCCTGTGAATATAAAAATCCAAATCTGATGGAAGCTCGTAGTTAATCACATGACTGACTCCTTCAATATCAATGCCCCGAGAAGCTAAATCGGTCGCCACAATATATTGAAACTCTAATTCCTGAATTTGTTTCATCATTTTTTTTCGTTCTCTAGGCGGTAAATCCCCATGAACGCGGCCAACCTTTAGCCCTTTTTCATTTAAAAAGTTGGCCACTTCTTCAGCCATTTTTTTCGTATTTGTAAAAACAATGGCCAAATAAGGATTGTAGGCGATTAAAGCATCGTGGACAAGCTCTTTCTTATTACGATGTCTGGAAGGCAACAGATAATGGACGAGGTTCTCTGCCGATTTCCGTTTTGGCTCAATCTCAATTACTTTCGGGTTTTCCATATATTTTTTTAAAAAAGGTCTTAGCTTCTCTGGAATCGTTGCAGAAAACACCAGCATTTGCAGGTTCTCAGGCATTCTGGAAGCCATTCGGTCAACATCTTCTATAAAGCCCATATCGAGCATCATATCGGCCTCATCCACGACAAGAATACTACCTGTATGAATAAATAGTGCCTGATCGTTGATTAAGTCATAAATTCTCCCAGGAGTTCCAACAACAATATGCGGCTGTATCTTTAATTTATCAATTGTTCTCTGCTTGTCGGTCCCTCCAACATACAATTTAGCCATTATAGATGGATTTTGTTCAGTAAACTTTACAATTTGCTGATAAATTTGCGTAGCCAACTCCCTGGTCGGAGCTGCAATGACAGCTTGGACTTCCTGACGTTCAGGACGAATTTTTTCAAGTATAGGCAAAACATAGGCTAACGTCTTCCCAGTTCCTGTCTGAGACTGACCAATGGCACTTTCTCCTTTTAAAACAAGCGGAATCATCTTTTCTTGGATTTCTGTTGGTTGGTGAAATCCTAATTTCTCAATTGTTTCATTTATAAAATCCTGAAATTCAAAACGATTAAAATGATTTTCTTTCATGTATTTACTCCTCATATTAAACAATAATAATTTTATTTTCTTACACTTTCTATTCCATCATGTAATTATAGTAGAGTTCCTGGCAAAGTTCCAGCATTACTCTTTATTATCATATTTTACTTAATATGAATTTTTAAACCATGTTTAAACAGTTTATGTGCAGAATACCTAAAACCAAATGGGGGTAAATGCATATTGTAAACCAAGAGGGTAACAGTGAAATGTTTGAAAAAAATTCTTAAAGGAGAGGAGGTCATAAACATGCAACCTAGACCAATGTTCCCGATACAGGGAGGAATGCCATTTGGCGGTGGAAGCCCAATGATGGGTGCTGGACAGAGCATGTTTGGAGGTGGAATGCCCACAATGGGACCAGGTGCCGGGGGATTATTTGGTGGCGGAAGATCCATGATGGGGTCAGCCCCCGGCATGTTTGGAGGAAGAGCTCCGATGATGGGCGGTCAAGGGAACCCATTCGGTGGAATGATGGGAGGTCAGCAACTAGGCAGAGGCGGTGGAGGACTACTCTCAAGACTACTTGGGAGAGGTAATCCAATGGGAGCGCCTGGCAGCGGTTTAATGGGCATGCAAGGAGCCGGCAGAGCAGCAGGTGGCGGATTACTTCAATCCTTATCTAATCCAAGCGGACTGTCTGGTATCCTTAATAACACCCAACAAGTATTAAAAACAGCACAAACCATCGGCCCTATGATTCAGCAATATGGACCAATTGTTAAAAACCTACCCGGTTTATGGAAGCTCTACCGAGGGCTGAAAAATGCACCAGATGACTCTGCAACTAATAGCAAGGAGTCAGCGGTGGAATCGTCAAGTACGAAAAAAACAACAACAAGAAAACGAACTGCACGAAAAAGCGGTAACAGAACTACTCAATCTGCTTTGACAACCTCAACTTCCCACACTTCAAAACCAAGACAGCAACCCCCAAAAGGATCGTCTGTACCAAAATTATATATTTAAGGGATGAATGCTGAAAATCAGCATTCTTTTTTATTTTCCTACCAATACCACACAATATCACAGGAAAAATGTATCTTTGTAATCTATCTAATAGTCTTATATAATAAATAAAGAATCTAGTAAACCATGCCGTATAGGAGGATCGTTTAAATGGAAATAATCAAAATTTCACCACGCGGCTATTGCTATGGTGTAGTCGACGCCATGGTAATCGCAAGAAATGCGGCTTTAGATAAAACATTACCACGTCCCATCTATATTTTAGGGATGATCGTTCACAATAAACATGTTACTGATGCATTTGAGGAAGAAGGAATCATTACTCTAGACGGAAAAAACCGTTTGGATATCTTAGAAAAGGTTGAAAAAGGTACGGTTATATTTACTGCGCACGGCATTTCTCCCGAAGTTAGAGAGATTGCCAAAAAGAAGGGACTTGTGGCCATTGATGCAACCTGCCCTGATGTAACGAGAACGCATGATTTAATTCATGAAAAAGCGGCAGAGGGATATCAAACCATCTATATTGGTAAAAAAGGACACCCTGAGCCAGAAGGAGCACTTGGTGTCGCACCAGGGATGGTTCATCTGGTGGAAACGCCTGCTGATGTTGAGGCGCTGAATCTTGATTATGACAAACTAATTGTGACCAACCAAACCACGATGAGTCAATGGGATGTAGCCGATACAATGGAAAAGGTTCAAGAAAAATATCCTCATGTCGAGGTTTATAATGAAATTTGCCATGCTACCCAAATACGCCAGGAAGCTGTAGCGGAACAGGCGAAACAAGCAGACGTTACGATTGTTGTCGGTGATCCAAAGAGTAACAACTCCAATCGATTAGCACAGGTATCCGAGGAAATTGCCGGAACAAAGGCCTATCGGATTGCTGATATTAGCGAGCTGGAAATTAACTGGATTAAAAATGCTAAAACAGTTGCTGTTACAGCTGGTGCTTCTACACCCACACCGATTACAAAGGAAGTTATTACATTCCTAGAAAAGTTCGATCCCAACAATGAAGCAACTTGGGAACGCCGAAAACATGTACCATTAAATAAAATTCTTCCGAAAGTAAAGAAAGAAGCATAAAACCGGTCCGAAGACCGGTTTTCTTTTATATATATTGAAACGGGTTGGTATTTTCTTCTGAAGGGAATATCTCAACGGCAAAACCAGCATCTGCACATAAATGCTGCAAAGTGCTTGTTAACCCTTTTTTCATAACTTTTTCCACATTATGTCCTGGGTCAATCATATTTAGGCCCTGCATCATTGCATCGTGAGCTGTGTGATAATAAATATCCCCTGTTATATACACATCAGCCCCCTTAAATTTGGCATGAGAGAAGTATTTATTTCCATCTCCACCTAATACAGCTACCTTTTTAACCTTATCATTCAAGTCTCCAACCACTCGAACCCGATCCACTTCAAGAGCCGTTTTTACAAATTCCGCAAATTCACCTAAAGTTGTTTCAGGTACAGTTCCTATTCTTCCCAATCCAAGTGATTCCCCTTTGTTGTCGAGGGAATAAATATCGTAGGCAACTTCTTCATACGGGTGGGCCTTGATCATGGCTGTGACTGTTTTCTTTACTAATGGTTCCGGCACGATTGTTTCAATGCGGATCTCATCGACTTCTTCAAAACTCCCTGCTTTTCCGATGTAAGGGTCGGTGTCTTCCCCTGGCACAAACCTGCCTGTTCCGTTGGCAGAAAAAGAACAATGACTGTAATTACCTATAAATCCTGCCCCTGCATCCCCAAGAGCCCTTCTAACGTCCTCCGCATGGCTCGTTGGTACAAAAACAACTAGCTTTTTTAGTTTAGTATCAAATGTTGGTACCAGCACCTCTGTATCTTTAAGTCCCAGTGCCTCCGCTAGCCAATCATTAACGCCCCCTTTTGCCACGTCAAGATTGGTATGGGCAGCATAAACCGCGATATCATGCTTTAATAATTTTTCAATCATTCTTCCTTGTGTCGTATCCGTAACAATATTTTTAAGCGGACGAAAAATGGGTGGATGATGAGCAATTATTAGCTGTACATTTTTTTCAATAGCCTCATCGATTACATTTTCCAAAACATCTAGAGTAATCATGACGCGATCTATTTTTTTATTTAAACGACCAATTTGCAGACCAATTTTATCGCCTTCCATAGCTAATTCCTTAGGAGAAAACCTTTCAAATAACTGAATGATTTCATGACCATTAGGAGTTTTCATATTTTAATGCCTCCTCAACCAAATTCATTTTCGCTAATATTTCATTCTTTTTGTCTTGAGTTTCTGGAGTTTGCGCGGCCTGATTCAACTGCTTGATAACCCGCTGCCAATTGCTTAATTCTGCCGACCATTTTTTTTGAAACGCATCGTTTTGATTTTCAAGTAAAATGGGGCCCATTAGGAGTTGTTGTTCAACATTATCACCATACGGCCTTTTTACATCGCCTTTTTCTCCGACGATGATTTCATATATTTTTCCATCTTCCTCGATAATTTCTTCTGCTTTAAGCTCCCACCCGTTTTCAATAAACCAGCTTCGAATAGAATGGGCACCTATATTTGGTTGTAAGATCAGTCTTTTTATAGAAGCAAGCTTATCTTTTCCATTTTCCAAAATGGATGTAATTAACGCTCCGCCCATACCTGCAATCGTAATACAATCCACATCCCCGGGTTGGATCACCTCTAGGCCGTCCCCCATCCTAACTGATATCTTTTCTGAGAGTCCTTCTGAAATAACGTTACGTTCAGCGGACTGAAAAGGACCTAGAGCTACTTCTCCAGCAACGGCAAAGGGGATTCCAACATTCTTCACCAGGTAACAAGGTAAATAAGCGTGATCTGAGCCGATATCTGCAACTCTATACTCCTGTGGCACATATTTTGCCACCACTGATAGACGGGCTGATAATTGATTTGTATTCAAAACCTACACCACTCTTTAATCAATTTGTATGTACTAATAATATAAAAGGTCCTTTACAGATGCAAAGGACCCATTAAAAAATTACTTAATTTTTGATACCCAATCTGCCATTTTATCGGCATTTTCTGCAGAAACCATGTTTGGCGGCATATTACCTCTACCTTTGGTAATGACTTCCTTAATTTGGTCTTTTGACAATTTAGAGCCAATGCCTTTAAGTGACGGACCAACTCCCCCTTGATACTGGTCGCCATGACAGCCAATACATGTAGATTTATAAATATCCTCCGGATTAGAAGCAGCAACCTCTGTCTTTTCGCCACCGTCTTTTCCATTATCCTTTGCAATTTCTTTCGAATCGCCAAGGCCTTTGAACGAAAGAACAAACATTAAAACGATTCCAAAAACCATGATCAAAACGAAAGGAATAACCGGATTTCGCTTCATACCATTACCTCCCTTATGTACGTATATCATTAAAACCTAAATAAAATACAAACACCTATTATTTTACTTGAAAAAACACAGAAGGAAAAGCCCTAATCATCCTTTTATCACTATAATCTTTTTATTAAAGGGAAGAGTCTACATGAAAGAAGAGGCAAAATGATAGCCTCTCCTTATTATTTCCCAATATTTAATTAACAATCAGCCGGGAGATCACCATCCGCTGGACTTCCGATGTTCCTTCTCCGATTTCCAATAGTTTAGCGTCTCGCATCATTCTTTCAACATGATACTCCTTCATATAGCCATACCCACCATGGATCTGTACAGCCTGGGAGGTTACTTCCATGCACATTTCTGAAGCATACAGTTTGCACATGGCTGCTTCTTTTGAAAACGGTCTACCTTGGTCCTTCAGCCATGCTGCTTTATAGACCATATTTCGGGCCAATTCAATCTTTAATGCCATATCCGCTAGTTTAAATTGAATAGCTTGAAAGGAAGAGAGGCTTTTGCCAAACTGTTTGCGTTCCTTTGAATAGGAGAGTGCCTTCTCAAAAGCACCTTGAGCAATCCCAACCGCCATAGCACCTATGCCGATTCTTCCCCCATCAAGTGTTACTAAAAATTGCTTAAATCCATTACCACGTACTCCCAAAAGATTTGCGGCCGGAACTGAAACACTTTCTAAGACAAGTTCAGTCGTATTCGAGGAATTCAATCCCATTTTTTCATAATTATCTATAATCGTAAAGCCAGGGGAACCGGTAGGGACAATGATAGCACTAATCTCTTTCTTTCCATCCACTTTTCCCGTAATAGCAGTTAGGGCTAAATGCTTGGCAAAACTAGCGTTGGTAATAAAACACTTATTTCCGTTAATCACGAATACCCCATTTTTTTCAGTTGCCGTCGTCATCGTTCCCCCTGCATCTGAACCAGCATTCGGCTCAGTGAGTCCAAATGCTCCCAAAGACTCACCTGTACATATGGGCGTAAGATATTTCTGCTTTTGTTCTTCTGTACCAAACAAATGTAGTGGAGCTCCACCTAATGAGATATGGGCAGAATATGTAATACCAGTGGACCCGCATACTCTGCTTAATTCCTCTACAACTATGGCAAAACTGACTGAATCTGCTCCACCTCCGCCATACTCTTCAGGAAATGGGAGCCCCATCATTCCCAAATCAGCTAACTTCTTAAAAATCTCTATTGGGAAATGTTTGGATTTGTCACGATCGACCGCACCCGGTGCAACTTCCTCCTCAGCGAACTCGTGAATGGTTCTCTTAATCATTAGTTGTTCAGTGGTTAAATCAAAATTCATTTGCATCTCCCCTTACGTAATCTTGAAGGCGCTTACACTTACCATTATAAGAGGATTTATATAAAATTCTCAACATTTTAAAAATTATAAATAATATTTCGTTTTGTAATATAGTAAACACATGATAAAAAATAGATTCTATTCGCTTTAAAGGAGTATTTGCCCTTTATTGAAAAAGTAATTTTATCCAAATCATTATAAAGTGCGTTTGCAAAGTGAGAGATAATTCAGTAAAATAAAAAGCAAGGTAGAAAGCCTTTTCAAATATCATAAAAAAAACTCGCCGAATTGGCGAGTTATATCAGTGTTCTATTCAAGAAAATCTTTTAATCGTTTACTACGGCTAGGATGGCGTAATTTGCGTAATGCTTTGGCTTCAATTTGGCGAATCCGTTCCCGGGTAACACCAAAAACTTTCCCAACCTCTTCTAAAGTCCGAGTACGTCCATCATCAAGTCCAAAGCGTAAACGAAGCACGTTTTCTTCTCGGTCAGTTAATGTATCAAGCACATCTTCAAGCTGCTCTTTCAATAACTCATAAGCGGCATGCTCTGAAGGGGATGTTGCATCCTGATCTTCAATAAAGTCACCAAGATGTGAATCATCTTCCTCACCAATTGGGGTTTCAAGAGAAACTGGTTCTTGAGCAATTTTCAAAATTTCTCTAACCTTATCAGGTGTTAGATCCATATCTTCAGCAATTTCTTCCGGTGTTGGTTCGCGCCCTAAATCCTGCAGCAATTGTCGCTGGACACGAATCAGTTTATTTATTGTTTCTACCATGTGAACCGGAATCCGTATTGTTCTTGCTTGGTCGGCAATGGCGCGGGTAATCGCCTGACGAATCCACCATGTCGCATAAGTACTAAATTTAAAACCTTTTCGGTAATCAAATTTTTCAACTGCCTTTATTAATCCCATATTTCCTTCTTGGATTAAGTCAAGAAACAGCATTCCGCGTCCAACATAACGCTTCGCAATACTTACCACGAGACGAAGATTGGCTTCTGCCAAACGTCGCTTTGCTTCCTCATCACCTTGCTCAATTCGGTGTGCTAATTCTATCTCATCTTCAGCGGATAGAAGGTCTACACGGCCGATTTCCTTTAGATACATACGCACTGGGTCATTAATCTTCACCCCAGGAGGAACACTTAGATCATTTAAATCAAATTCTTCCTCATCTTCTTTAGAAAGGGCTTTGATGCTTGGATCATCATCATCATCATCGTCATCATTATCTCCAACTAGTTCGATCCCCTGATCCCCGAGGAATTCATAAAATTCATCCATTTGATCAGATTCTAAATCAAAATTCGCCATTTTTTCGGCAATATCATCATAGGCAAGGACGCCGACTTTTTTACCCATTTCTGTTAATTGGTCTTTTACTTGTTCAAGAGTCAATTCATTCTCGACCTCGTTTGAACGGGCTGATTTTTCTGCAGCCATATGTCCCCCTCCTTCCAAAAATCAAAGACTCATCCACAAAATTAAAGCGATTTACGCAATTGATAAATTTCAATTCCAATAGCGGCAGCTTTACTGAAATCACTTTGTCGTTCTGCTTCCTTAAGCTCTGCTTCTTTTTCCTTTATTTTTAACAACTTTTTGTGATTCAACACCTGTTTGAGATAATCAGATAATTCCTGATCACTTAGTTCATCATTAATGGACATCATTTCAATGTTTGCAACCATTCTTCTAAGATTATCATCTTGGATATAGGATAAAAATGCACTTGAATCAGGTTGTAAATGTTCTTCATAAAATCCTAATAAATATGTCATAATAGCTTGATGTTCATCAACATTGAAAGTGCTGCCCTGTAATGAATCTTGAACCTTGTACGCAACATCCCTACTCTTAAGCATGTGGGCAATTAAACATCTTTCCGCCGTATGAAAAGCGGGCTTTAGATCAACGCTTTGCTTAGGAATGATAATAGGTTTGTTGTTGGAATGGACATTCCGATTATCTTTTCTTTTTTCAGCAAAATAAATTTGTTTTTGCTGATCCCGTAAAGCATCTAACGAGAGTGAAAACTCACCTGCAAGCTGCCTAAGATAATGATCCCTTTCCACAGCTTTTGTTAGCTTGCTTATTTCTTTAATTATTTGTTCGATATAGGACAGCCTATCTCCTTCATTTTGAAGATTTTTTCCTCTTCTAAAATAGAGAAACTTAAATGCCATCCAAGTTAAGCTGGCACCAATTACTTCATTACGAAATCGTTCTGAGCCATGTTGTTTAATATATTCGTCAGGATCCAAACCATCTGGCATGACGGCTACTTTTATTTGAAAGCCTGCTTCTAATAAATGGTTCCCTGCACGAAAGGCAGCCTCAATCCCTGCGTTATCGGAATCATAACAAATGGTTACGGACCCGGCACTCTGGCGTAAAAGAGCAATATGCTCATCTGTCAGAGCTGTTCCCATTGTAGCAATGCCATTTTCAACACCAGCGCGATCTGCTGCGATTACATCAGCAAATCCTTCGAATAACACAGCAGTTTGCAATTTCTTAATAGTTGGTTTAGCCTGATGGTAATTATATAGGATTTTGCTTTTATTAAAGATTGCAGTTTCAGGGCTATTTAAATATTTAGGTGTATCATCACCCATTGTCCTTCCTGAAAAGGCAATCGTATTCCCTTGTCTGTCAAAAATAGGAAACATAATTCGATCTCTAAAACGGTCAAAATAAGTTCCATCTTTTTCTCGTTTAATGATCAGCCCGGCCTTTTCCATCCACTCCGGAGAGAAGTCCCTTTTCGTTAAGAATTTATAAACAAAATCCCAGGAATTTAAGGAATAACCGATTTGAAATTTTTGAATCGATTCCTTTGTAAAACCTCTTCCTAACAAATACTCCAACGCATGTTGACCTTCATTTGTGTTTACCAATAAATGATGGTAAAATTTACGCAACAGCTCATGAGCATCATGGAAAGCTTGCAGCTCTTTGGAAATCTTTTTCTCATTTGGCATGGAAGCAAATTGAATGTCAAGGTCAATATTTACTTTTGAAGCAAGTTTGATTGCTGCTTCTTGAAATGAAATACCTTCAAGTTCCATTAAGAATGTAAAAACATTTCCGCCTGCCCCACAACCAAAGCAATGGAAAATTTGTTTATCAGGTGATACTGAAAATGATGGGCTATTTTCTCCATGGAAGGGGCAAAGTCCGAAGTAATTACGTCCTTGTTTTTTTAATTGAACAAAATCACCTATGACTTCTACAATATCTACAGTCTGACGAATTTGTTCAATTTTTTCTTCGGCAATCCGATTTGCCATGAAAAATACAACTCCATTTAGATTACATATTCGATATACAATAACTAAATTCCTGCAAATTTCGACAAAATTTTTGTTAACTCTGTCTGAAATCGTATACGGTCCTTAGTTTGAAAGGGTTTTGGACCTTTCCCATACATGCCCTTTTTCCTTGCTTTCGCATGCAAAAATCGTAAATCAAGGGCGGTTTGTATATCTTTTTCCTCAAAGAGAGACCCTCTTGGTGATATCACAGTTACACCTCGAGGTAACAATGTTGATGCAAGACCAATATCCTGAGTAATGACGATATCTCCACTCCCAGCCTGATTCATGATGTACAAATCAGCAGCTTCCTTTCCCGTGTCAACGTATTTCCAGCATCCGTATGTAGTGCTATTATCATTTATATGATGATCGTAGGAAGCGATGAAAAATACTTGAATAGAATGGGATGAAGCGATTTCGACAATCTCCTCTTTAACCGGGCAAGAATCTGCATCGACAAAAATTGTCGGAATGTCTTTTACATTTGTAATAATTCTACATCACTCCGCATATTCCTTCTTTGTCAATTAAATTTATTCAAAAACTCACAGACAAAAAAAGCACGCTACTGCATTAAGTTTAAAACCTTCCATATCAATTGAATTCTCAACTATATGTTTATACAGGCAAAATAGGTTTATGTCGAATATTTTTTCGAGGGTACCCTTGACATCTCACAATAAATAGTTTATTCGTTCACATCAAAGTCTAAACCTAAAAAGCTATATTTTTATCACAATTTTTTATTATAGTATATTCATTACCATTTTGCCATAACTTTTTTATATTTATTTTTCAGGCAAGGTCGAGAAAAAACACATAATCTCAACTGATTATGTGCTACAGTCTTCCTTTTTGAATATAATGTAGGATCACATTTGCTGTTTCTTCAACCGCTTTGTTAGTTACATCAATAATAGGACAATTGATTTTCTGAACAATTTTATCAAAGAAATCCAGTTCATCTTTAATGCGATTAATGTTGGCGTAGCTTGCCTTATCATTTAATCCTAAGGAAATGAGTCTTTCACGTCGGATATTATTCAATTTTTCCGGACTGATTTTTAAACCAAAACATTTTTCTCTCGGCACTTTATAGAGTTCCTCAGGCGGATCTACTTCCGGTACAAGTGGGACATTTGCCACTTTCAATCGTTTATGTGCCAAATATTGTGATAAAGGTGTTTTGGAAGTTCTAGAAACCCCGATTAATACGATATCAGCCTTTAATAAACCTCTTGGATCACGACCATCATCATACTTTACAGCAAACTCTATAGCTTCAACCTTCTTAAAATAATCTTCATCCAGCTTTCGAACGAGTCCTGGTTCGCAAAGGGGTTTCTTCCCGCTGAATACCTCAATCTGATCCATAATTGGCCCAATCAGATCTACAGCTCGAATGCCTTCCTGCTCTGCTCTTTCCATCATATATTTACGCATTTCTGGCTTTACAAGAGTAAAAGCAACCATTCCTTTATCCAGAGACACTAATGAAAGGACTTCATCTATATGCTCTTTATCCTCTGCGTATGGGAAGGTTTTTAATGTCATTCCTGAACCATTAAACTGGCTGATAGCTGCTTTGGTAACTAATTCAGCTGTTTCGCCTACTGAATCAGAAACAACATAAATAATTGGCGAACTCATTCTCAGTAATCACTCCTATTAGCTTTTGTCATTCATCACCTAGTGCAACAAAGGCTTTCGCAATATTGGTTTTGGTAATCCTTCCGATTACCTCATATCCATCATCGGTTTTTCGAACAATAGGCAAAGCATCAATTTGTTTTTCAATCAATTTTTTAGCAACATCTATTAATAAATCGTCCCGTTCACACATCGTGATATTGGGCATTCTTGTCATAATAATATTCACAGGAATTGTAGACAGTTCTTGCTTTCCAATGCTGGCCCTTAGTAGGTCTTTACGGGATAAGACTCCGGATAATCGTGAATTGTGGTCCACGACAAATAAAGTTCCGACATCTTCAAGAAACATCGTACAGATTGCATCGTAGGCGGAAACATTATCATTAACGACAACTGGAATTGACTGGTAGTCTTTGACGTAAATTTTCTGCAAATTTTCGGTTAGTAATTGCGCTCCTGATTTTCCAGTATAAAAATAACCGACCCTTGGTCTAGCATCTAAATAGCCAGCCATGGTCAGGATCGCCAAATCAGGTCTAAGGGTAGCTCTAGTTAAATTGAGCCTGTCCGCAATATGTTCACCTGTAATAGGTCCATTGTCCTTTACTATCTGTAAAATATGCTCCTGTCGCTTTGTAAGTTCTATTGTATTCACCACCCTTATGTTACGCCCTTTGAAGACTGATCCCTCTACAAGGCCATACTTTTATTAAAATATTATATACTAATTGTTTTTTTATTTGAAATGAAATTGCTGTGACGTCCTTCCTTTACTATATACCAAAAGGTGCGGAGGTCCGCACCCTAATAGTTTTTAGAAAGCCATCTTATCTTGTATAAATTTCTTTAGTTCAGCAATTGGAAGTCGGGTTTGTTCCATTGTATCGCGGTCACGAACGGTTACCATATGATCTTCTTGAGAGTCAAAATCATAGGTGATACAGAATGGTGTCCCAATTTCATCATGGCGGCGGTAACGTTTTCCGATTGAGCCTGCCTCATCATAATCCACATTGAAATGCTGAGCCAAATCAGCAAACACTTCTCTCGCACCATCTGAAAGTTTCTTAGACAACGGAAGTACTGCCGCTTTAAATGGTGCTAACGCAGGATGGAGATGCATAACAGTCCTGGAAGTTCCGTCTTCAAGCTGCTCCTCATCATATGCATCTATTAAAAAGGCTAACGTTACCCGGTCTGCACCCAATGACGGTTCGATACAATATGGGATATAGCGTTCATTTGTCTCCGGATCAATATAGTTAAAATCCTCACCAGAGAATTCCATATGTTGTTTTAAGTCGTAGTCGGTCCTAGAAGCTACGCCCCAAAGTTCTCCCCAACCAAATGGGAATTTGTACTCGAAGTCTGTTGTAGCGTTACTATAATGGGACAACTCATCATCGGAGTGATCACGCAGTCTTAAATTCTCTTTTTTCAATCCTAATGAATGAAGCCACTCTTCCGCATATTCCTTCCAAAAATCGAACCATTTCAGTTCTTCACCTGGCTTACAGAAAAACTCAAGCTCCATTTGTTCAAATTCTCTTGTACGGAAGGTAAAGTTACCCGGGGTAATTTCATTACGGAAACTTTTACCGATTTGCGCAATACCAAACGGAAGTTTTTTCCGCATCGTGCGCTGAACATTTTTAAAGTTTACGAATATGCCTTGTGCAGTTTCGGGACGTAAAAAGATTTCATTTGCACTAGTTTCTGTAACACCTTGAAATGTTTTAAACATTAGGTTAAATTGACGGATTCCCGTAAAATCATGACTGCCGCAATCCGGACAAGCAATATTGTGTTCTTTGATTAGTTCTTCCATTCTTGAAAATGGGAGACCATCTACGACCATTTCGATTCCTTTTTCGTCTAGAGCATTCTCAATTAATTTATCGGCGCGATGACGTGCCTTACAATTTTTACAATCAATCATTGGGTCATTAAAATTGCCGATATGGCCAGATGCTTCCCATGTTCTAGGGTTCATGAGGATGGCGGCATCCAAGCCTACGTTGTAAGGGGATTGCTGGACGAATTTCTTCCACCAAGCCTGTTTAATGTTGTTTTTAAATTCGACCCCTAATGGACCGTAATCCCATGTATTAGCGAGACCGCCGTATATTTCAGATCCTGGGAAAATAAAACCTCTGTGCTTAGCATGAGACACAATTTGTTCCATTGATACACTCATTTTCATAACTCCTTTATTGGTTTCTGTGGGTTGATTTGCGGAAAAATAAAAAACTCCCATCCCTATGCAAAAATTTTGCATAGGGACGAGAGTTACCCGCGGTTCCACCCTATTTGCTACCAATGGCAGCCTCTTTTACCTGTTCACTATTGCTCAGGAACGCCTTCCTTAGGACTCTATACCCCGGCTTCCACCATCCCGGGTTCGCTTTTATAGAATGGTCTAAGTACTACTTTCCATCACTGCAATTATTAATTTTAATGAAAATATTAACCAAAACCGGAATATTTGTCAACTCAGATTTTTAAATTGGGCCATCGAATCTAAAAATTTCTTGGTTTTAAGATGTAATCCAGAGTATTCCTCATAGTACGTGCTAATAACTTTTTTAAGTTCTTCCTTGGTCTCTTCCTTTACAGAAATATTACCCAACCTTGAAAGATCAAAATAATAAAATAGCCGTAATAATTTAACTGTTGAAGGTAGAAGTTTCATATGATAAGGATCCTTTTCCAAACAACGATGGCAAATAAATCCGCCTTCCCTGATGGAAAAAGAGAAATGTCCGTCAGTACTTCCACAAACGGCGCATTGGTTTAAAACAGGATATAACCCTAACAAATTCATCATTTTCATTTCATAAATATTCATCAGGATATCAGGATCATAGCCTTCATTCATGTAATTGAGTGTTTGATAAAGTAGTTCGAAATGGAAAGGATTGGCCTTTTTCTCCTCAGTACATTTATCCGTTAACTCAATCACATAGCTTGCATAGGCCGTTAAAAAGATATCCTCTCCGATATGGCGGAAGGAAGAAATAATTTCACCCTGTTGTAATCCGCCCAGGCCCGTTCCTCGTTGAATGAGGAAGTATCCATAGGTAAACATTTGAGAGATAGAGGAAAGTCGGCTATTTGGCTTCTTGGCCCCTCTGGCCATAACCCCAATCTTTCCCCACTCTCGCGTAAATAAAGTAACGATTTTATTGGTTTCACCATAATCAGTCGTTCTAATGACAATGCCTTCACATTTTTGAAGCATAAATGCCACCTTCCTGCGAGGCAAGAGACTTGCTTATGAAATAGGAAAATCGATTTGTGCTAGTTCATCATTCAGATTACCGGGTATTTCCTGATTTTCCTTCTCTAACTCTTTAAAGAGAAGATATGTGTCAATATTACCTGTTTGGGTAAATACTTTCCACGTAAAATCCAACATGAAAACCCCACCTTTCACTATTTAGACTAGCGTTTACAATCTCGAACCTTATATTTATCATAGCCTGCCTACGCAAAAATCATAATACGTAAATTTTGTTAATAAAGTTTACGCATATTCTAAAATATTAGTTAATACTTTATTAAAGTGACTTTTAGTATTCGTCCTCATTAAAACCATATTCTCTTAGTTGAGACATTTTATTACGCCAATCCTTTTGGACCTTAACCCATAATTCAAGGAACACTTTTGAACCTAAAAGGTTCTCTATGTCCACACGGGCACGCATCCCGATTTCCTTAAGCATACTGCCCTTTTTACCGATTATGATTCCTTTTTGGGAGTCACGTTCAACAATAATCGTTGCCATGATATGAATAACATCCTTACCTTCTTGCCGCTCTAATTTATCCATGACAACGGCTAAGGAATGTGGAATCTCTTCTCTAGTTAAATGTAGGGCTTTTTCCCGAATTAACTCCGTAATAATAAATCGTTCCGGATGGTCTGTAACTTGATCTGCCGGATAATATTGCGGTCCTTCAGGCAATATGATTTTAATTTGTTCAAGAAGACGGTCTACATTATTTCCTTGTAAAGCTGAAATCGGGATTACTTCTTGAAAATTATACTTTTCCCTATAAGCATCAATGATTGGCAATAATTCATCGGGATGAATTTGGTCAATTTTATTAATGACAAGAAAGACCGGGGTGTTAATGGATTGGAATTTTTCCAGAATGAATTCCTCTCCACGACCAAATCCTTCCTCGGCATTGACCATAAATAGAACGAGATCTACTTCTTTTAGTGTATTTTGAGCAACCTTCATCATAAAGTCGCCTAATTTATGTTTTGGTTTATGAATTCCCGGTGTATCGATAAAAACCATTTGGGCATCCGAGAGTGATAAGACGCCTTGTATTTTGTTGCGGGTTGTTTGCGGTTTATCACTCATGATGGCAACCTTTTGACCAATTACCCGATTTAAAAATGTTGATTTGCCAACATTCGGACGGCCAATAATGGAGATAAATCCTGACTTGTAACCCTTGTTATCGTTTACATTACTTAACATTTAGATCCTCCGGAGAAAAAGCACCAGGCAATAAATCTTCTACCGTTATTTCCTGAATATCACCTTTTAAATTTGTTAAAATCACTTTCATGTCTCTAGGACATAACTCAGAAATCACTTGTCGACATGCACCGCATGGTGAGCAAGGTCTTTCTGTATCGGCAACAACTGCCATCATTTTAAAATTACGGTCACCCCTAGAATATGCACTAAACAAGGCTGTTCGTTCTGCGCAGTTGCACATACTATAGGCCGCATTCTCAATATTGCAGCCATGGTACAATGTTCCGTCTGTTGTTAGAAGAGCTGCTCCTACCCCAAATTTTGAATAAGGAACATAGGCTTTTTCTCTAGCTTTTTTTGCTTCTTCAATTAGTTGCTCAATCGTCACTAGTCTTCTTCCTTTCCAGCAAAACATTTGCTGTTCCTTTATTTTACATCATTATTCGCTGAAAATCATTACCATTCAGATTAAAATATTAAAAAATTTTAAATTGTTGAAATATTCGTAAAAATACTTTAAAGGGACAGCTGTTCTGTGAAATTATTTTAACGAATTATTAACAGCTTTACAAACCCTTTATGACCATTTCACAATAAGTTTGCTTTTAAAAAAAGGCTATTAAACTTGTCAGTTAATTTCCGCTCTAGGTGCAAGCGGTTCTTGGGCGTTTTGGCGAGCCTCCTCGGCGCTTGAGCCTGCGGGGTCTCTCCAGAACCGTACTCCCACAGGACATTGATTTTCTTCCTAGAATTTCACCCACGCACGAAGGAAATGCGTTAGCATTTTCGAGGATCGCACCTTCCGCTCCAATCAACAGAGTGGAAAAAAATCAAACTGTTCTTAACACAGCCTAAAAAATATACGGTAAAAAAATAAATAATCCTACTACGATGGACAGGATTGCGAATAAGAATACCGCTCCGGCCGCCATATCCTTTGCCTGTTTGGCAAGGGGGTGAATCTCAGTTGTGGAGAGATCTACGACGCGTTCGATGGCGCTGTTTAACATTTCTAAAACCAGCATACCACCAATTGCAAACAGGACAAAAAGCCACTCCATCTTTGTAATGGAAAAATATATAGAAAGAAATAGGACTATAATCGCACTAACTAAGTGGAAACGCATATTTCTTTCTTGTTTAACAGCCGTTATGATCCCAGTAATCGCGTAGGAAAAAGAATGAACAATTGATTTTGATTTATGCTTACCGTTTAAGTCCATACTCATCTAAAATTTCCTTTTGCAGGGTAAACATTTCTTTTTCATCCTCTTCTGTCATGTGGTCATACCCTAAAAGGTGTAAAAACCCATGAATAGCCAAAAAACCGAGCTCCCTGGTAAATGAATGTCCGTATTCTTCTGCCTGTT
The DNA here is from genome assembly GCF_051233465.1 of Neobacillus solisequens. Taxonomy (NCBI): domain Bacteria; kingdom Bacillati; phylum Bacillota; class Bacilli; order Caryophanales; family Bacillaceae; genus Neobacillus; species Neobacillus solisequens. The sequence goes on from NZ_JBKFGJ010000014.1 coordinate 29,145, forward strand.
CCCTGGCTCTAGGAATCGATATGATAATATCTCCCAAGATACGGGGTATGTCTGAACCTACCAACTCTACTTCCCCTTCTCCCAATTCTTCCATCGCAAAAGAAATGACATCCGTAGGAGCATTCTTATCACGATAATCACGGTTTATTTCCTGGATGGTTTCATTTGTTACAAAGGTAACGGAAACCTCACTATCTTCAACATTTTGCTTTTTTGCTGCAAAATGAATCAGCCTTTCGATATCAAGTATTTGTTCACTAGTTAATTCATTGGTTTCATCGGTTGAATCGATGATTAACGTCATGCTTGCTTCACAACCTTTTTCGTAAATTCAGGATATTCAATCCTAGAATGAAAAATACCCTTTAACGTCTCACACAATGTATGTGATACGGTTTCAATCTCTTTAAGTGTCAAATCACATTCATTTAATTGGCCATCCTGCAGTCGATCAGAGACAATTTTTCTAACAAGATCTTCAATTAATTCAGGAGTCGGGTTGTTTAACGAGCGGACAGCTGCCTCTACACTGTCTGCAATCCCCACAACAGCTGACTCTTTTGACTGAGCTTTGGGTCCTGGATATCGAAAATCTTCCTCCCTCACTTCAGCATTGTTTTGCATGGCTTTATGATAGAAGAACTTCAAAAGACTTGTCCCGTGATGCTGTTCGGCGATTTCAATGATTTCTTTCGGCATATGATCTTTTTTTAAGATAGCCGCACCATCCAGCACGTGTGCAATGATGATATTGGCACTTTTCTCAGGGGTCAGTCGGTCATGTGGATTTTCCCTGTGCAATTGATTTTCGATAAAGAAATTCGGGCGTCTCGTTTTCCCAATATCATGATAGTAACTACCCACCCTAGCAAGAAGTCCATTGGCACCGATCGCCTCACAGGCAGATTCTGCCAGATTTGCAACCATAACACTATGATGGTAAGTGCCGGGTGCCTCCATTAAGATTTTCCGCAACAGCGGATGATTAGGATTTGAAAGTTCAATCAATCTCATGGTAGAAAGAATACTAAAGCTTGCTTCAAAAAATGGCAGGAATCCAATAGTTAAAACAGCTGAACCAATTCCTGAAACAAGTGCCGCTATAAAAAAGTATCCGTATTCCACACTGGAGAATTGTCCATTTGGCAAAAACAATAAGGCCAAGATGGTCATTAGATTAATAAATGCCGCAAAAAGACCTGCCTGCAAAATTTTGGAACGGTGATTTTGGTTACTCAAAAAAAGAATACCGGCTAACGCACTGAACAGTATATAGATCCCTTCCGAAAAATTCAAGGTTCCAGTCACACCTTCGTTGAAAAGGATACTGCCACAAATCGAAAAAATGATCGACGAAAGAATCGCTAATTTTTCATCAATTAATATTTTTAGTAATAAACCCGCCATGGTTGCAGGGAACAGATAACCAATCCACGAATAGTTATAGACCTGAAGTAAACTCATAATCTTCATTAAGGCAATAGTCATGATAAAAATAATCCCAAATAACAGTAAGAAGGTTTGACGCTTTTCTGGCAACAATTTCATTTGATAGAAGTAGTAGTATAAGGCTGTTATGAAAATAACGATCAAAACTGCTAAACCAATAAATGGTTTATAAGCCTTTTCATTGTTTAACAAACCGACTAATTTTAATTGGCGAAATATTTCTTGGTTTATTAATTCGCCTTCTTCAACTATAATTTGCCCCTGAAGAATCTTTACAGGCTCGACACTCTCGGAAGCTTGCTGACGAAGCTCTTCAGTCGCTGCAGGATCATAAAATTCATTTTGGATGACGGCATATCTACCCAGTTCTATGGAAGCCGACCTTAAATTATCATTTAAAGTGGAGTAGCGCAATTCTTCCTCTACTCTCTTTTTGGCATTCTCGACCTCGTCAGAAGGGATTCTTTTTGTCATCACATTATTAATAGCAGTGACAGTCAAATCCTTTGCAATGGACAACTCATCTTTCCCTGACTGTACTAAGGCTGTAAAAACGAGATTAGATAGATCTTTGGTTACAGTTGATGTTAACTTGCCCTTCAGCATCGATACTTTGTCTTCTATACTGACCTCTGTGAGATGATCCGCTGAAGAGGCATCCTGCTTTTTGCCAGATTCTTTTACTTCATCATTAACTTCACTTGCTGCATTAAAAATCGAGGTAATTAAATCCACGCGATTTTGTGTGTATTCTTTTTTTAAGGTATAAACATCTTGTACCTGGTCAGCCGCTTCTTCCCGTTTCTTCTCGGTACTTTTCTTATCTTCTACTGTTCCTGGAGAACGTATGGTTTTTTCTGCAACAGAAAATAGGCTAATATCCATTTTTTCTGGCTTAACATTACTGAACAACCCTCCATACAGGGCAATTCCAAGTAATACAAAAAATAAAATACGAAAAAAGGTAATGTCAAGCAACTTTCTGACCCGAATGAAATTTTGCTGTAGTTTATCCACGATATCCCTCCAGCCACAGCACTATTAAGTATTTATAAAGAATGTTTTTGCTTATGTAAAATAATAACAGTTTTTCCACTAAGTTTCATCTTTATAAAAAGAGATTAAGCACAAAAAAGGGATCGACCACTTGGCGTCCCTTTACCCGAGCTAAGTTAGTTTCGGAGTTTTTTCGTAGGCATTAATAATTTTTGCAACTAATGGATGACGTACTACATCACTTTGCTCTAAATAAACAATAGATATACCGTTAACACCCTGCAGTATTTTTTCTGCTTCTACCAATCCGGACTTAGCACCCTTTGGCAAATCGATCTGCGTCTGGTCACCTGTAATGACCATTTTGGAACCAAAGCCTAGCCTAGTTAAAAACATTTTCATTTGTGCATGAGTAGTATTTTGAGCTTCATCCAAGATAACAAAGGCATCATCTAATGTTCGACCTCGCATATAGGCAAGAGGAGCAATTTCAATCGTACCTCTCTCCATTAGCCGTTGTGTATGCTCTGCCCCAAACACATCATGCAATGCATCATATAAAGGTCTAAGATAAGGGTCCACTTTCTCTTTTAAATCGCCAGGTAAGAATCCTAGACTTTCTCCCGCCTCAACCGCCGGACGAGTTAAAATAATTTTATTAACCTGACCATTTTTTAACGCATTTACTGCCATTACTACCGCAAGATAGGTTTTGCCTGTTCCAGCTGGACCAATTCCAAACACAAGGTCATTCTTTTTTATTGCAGTCACATAATGTCTTTGACCTAATGTTTTGATTCGAATGGTTTTTCCTTTAATATTCTTTCCAATCTCTTCTTCGTATAAATTGACAAAATAATCAAGCGTTCCACTTTTTGCCATTTGAATAGCATAGAGTACATCCCTTTGACTTATGGTAACACCCTTGCGAATAACGACCATCAATTTATCAAGAACCTGACCTGCTAGCGCTACATGGTCCGCATTCCCCGAAAGACTGACGGATTCGCCTCTAGTTATGATCGATACAGAAAGTTCCTGATCAAATATTTTTAAATTTTGGTCTGAATTTCCCAGTAAAACAATGGCTTCTGCCGGATTTTCAAGTTGTACACTAATAGTAGTTAATTTTTCTGTCATTCATGAGTCTCCTTGGAAATCGGTTGCCCGACCGCAATGTTTTCAATGATTTTAAAATGAATGTCCAGTATAACTTTACCATTTTTTTCTGATTCATGTAAAATTTTTTCATCTTTAATCTTAGCTTCTTCATCTAAGTGGCTTTTTATTTCTTTTTTCGCTAATTTTATGGCCATGGCTTGTGCTTCACTTCTCGTATACGAACGTACATATTCTTCCCGTTCCCTAATAGTTTTGTCCATAAACGAAATGGGAAGTTCCCATTTAAGAAAGTGAAGCCGATGAACATTTTTTTCCGTTACATAGTTGGAATACTCGGGTTTTCCAAATCCCCAAACCGGCACTTCCAAATTCCAAAATACCAGTGAATATTTCTGTTTTTCTTTTCCGCTATACACATTAAATTTCGTTTTATAAGGCAATTCCACGTGACTCTTATACCAAGTTTCCCCCCAAACTTCACCTTTTGCTGCAACTAATTCTGGCTGTAAACCTTCCTTTCCAATTTCACCAGACACTAACAATTGTCCTTGTTCGACGTGATCATTTATATCTACCATCTTTTGCCCCTGTTCAATATAGGTTCCAACGATTACAGCTTTCTTTTTTGCGATCAAATTCTGAGGAGACAGCGTTTCCGGACTTTTTGGCTGGTTTTTTTCAACTACCTGAAGATGATAGGTTGTCCCTTTTAACTCCACACCAACCCATGTTAGTGCACCAATATTATTGGTTAAATTTCTTTGAATGGCTTCTACATTATCGACAGAAAATTGAAATTTACCGATTTTCACACCCATCTTGTCCAATTCTTTTCGAATTTGATATTCAGTGGCAGGCTTTGCTCCTTTAATCTCGATCCCCCAAATGACATTGGACAGTAAAAAAATCATAAATAGAAAAAGACCAATTCCAATTAAAAACCCGCTATTTTTCAACATTCTTTTTAATAAAAATGGAGATCCGCTCCTTCTTAAAAAAGAAATTTTGCAGCCGCTTTTGCGGGCATAGTGGCGGATGCTTTTGGCTTCAGTAAGCCTTATTTTAAAAGTAATAGTTTCAGTCCCATGCCTCCTAACATGCCAAATATAAAGCCCATTCCTTGTTAGCACATTTAAAAAGCGTTCTAATCCCTTGCCTGTAACCTTAACTGTAACGATGCCAAATAAAAATTCAATCCACTGGTTCTTCATTCTGCTCCTCCTGGATTTTCACTTATATAAATGACTTGATCAATTTTCCCCTCAAGTAGAATTTCTTCAGGTAATATCGTTTTGATCACAAAAGAACTGCCTTTTATTAACAGCTGCCCTTGTTTTAACAGCAGCCGCAATTCTTTATCCGTAAATGCCAACAGCCCACGGTGATTTTCGATATATATATGGATTTGTCCAATCATGGTAATTCGGGGTAAATCCATCATGACATCTTGAGGTAGATCCATTTTTTTAGCCATCCAGCTGCGAACTTTACTGCCCCAGTTTTTTGCCATAAAAAAAGAACCCCCTTTCATCTCATATTTATGAAATGAAAAGAAGTTCTAGCACCATTTTTTCGATTTAAGACTTTGGTTATGTTTTACCTTCTCCCAGAAAAGTGCGGTTTTTTCGAGCGGGGTTCTCCGAGAATTTCTGACCAAATGATTCCGTTTAGTACAGTTTGAGAATCTGGTGAATCAATAGGAACAGGCTGTTCCTTCTTCTGTTCAGCCTTTTGAGTCATCCTCATTCGACCAATTGGCTTTTCAGGAGTTTTGATAGGAATCTTTGCATCTTCTAATTCTGCCTTTGTCTGAAAGTACTGTTCCTCTAATCTGGTTACAGGAGCATTATCCTGTTCAACTTGAGCGGTTTTAGGTGGTACTGATTCAAACAAAGTTCGGACATCCTCCATCCGTTTCGGAACAAAAGGCTTGCTTTTCTGAACCTGTTTGCTGTTTTTCCCAAAAATGGCGGAGAGAATCCCAATTACAATGAAAAGGATTAGTGTCTCCAACTTTCACCACTCCTTTTGTTTTACTGGTTATCCTTTTTATCGCCAGTCATTTTGCCTATCGATCCTCTCATATCTGTATCTGCTGAGATATTTTTAAGGTTTAAGTAATCCATTACGCCGATATTACCTGACTTTAAAGCTTCAGCCATTGCCAGAGGTACTGTCGCTTCTGCTTCCACAACCTTCGCTCTCATTTCCTGTACCCTGGCTTTCATTTCTTGTTCAGAAGCTACAGCCATAGCTCTTCGTTCTTCTGCCTTTGCCTGGGCAATTCTCTTATCAGCCTCTGCTTGTTCAGTTTGCAATTCTGCCCCAATGTTCTTACCGATATCCACATCGGCAATATCAATCGATAGGATCTCAAAAGCTGTCCCAGCATCTAGCCCTTTTGATAATACCGTTTGAGAAATAAGGTCAGGGTTTTCTAAAACAGTACTATGACTTTCCGATGAACCAATTGTTGAAACAACCCCTTCACCAACACGGGCTACAACGGTTTCTTCACCGGCCCCCCCTACGAGACGGTCTATATTAGCCCGCACGGTAATCCTTGCTTTTGCCTTTACCTCGATACCATTTTTAGCAACACCGGCTATAAACGGCGTTTCAATAACTTTAGGATTAACACTCATTTGCACAGCCTGTAATACATCACGGCCAGCTAGGTCAATTGCGGCACAACGTTCAAATGTTAATTCGATATTGGCACGATGCGCAGCAATAAGAGCATTAACCACACGATCTACGTTACCACCAGCAAGATAGTGACTTTCAAGCTGATTAGTGGTTACATTTAACCCGGCCTTATGAGCCTTGATCAGCGGATTGACAACACGTCCCGGAATAACTCTTCGCAGTCTCATTCCAACCAGAGTAAAAATACTGATTTTAACACCTGCTGCAAGGGCTGAAATCCATAGCATAACGGGTACAAACGATAATAAAATTCCTAAGAAGATTAATGCAATGACAACAATGGCAATGACAAAAATAGAACCTCCTGAAACTACATCCATGGTCTAAATGACCTCCTTTTATCTAACTTCCCTGACGACAATACGCGCGCCTTCAACTTTTATTACCTTTACTTTCATGTCCTTTTCAATAAAATCTCCTTCGGTAACGACATCAATTCGTTCATTACCCATAATAACCGTCCCAGATGGCCGCAAAATTGTTAGGGTAATCCCTTCCTTTCCTAGCAAGTCAGTACGGTTAATATTAGTGACATACCCGTCTTCCTTTCGGGCTGAATCTTCCAAGACCATTTTATTTAATAGAACAAGTTTTTTCCCAAGGACTCTAATCATTATAAAGAAAACCGCAATGGACACTGCTATTGCAATAATAATTGAAATCCCCATTTGTATGGTATTATCCCCTGCCAGAAACAGACTTAAAATTAACGCAATGACGCCAAGTGTCCCGGCAACTGCCCCCGGAAGGAAAAATTCCAAAAAGATTAGGACCATCCCCATGATAAATAATAAGAATGTACCGTATCCAGTCAAACCTGCCTGATAATGACCATAAAAGAATAGAACGAGCGCCAAAATCCCAATGATACCGGTAATTCCAAACTTTGGCGAAAACAACTGTAGGACCATACTGATTCCTGCCACAGATAAGAGCAAGGTTATTACGAGTGGGTTCGTTAATAATTCAGTCATCCGTACCCCCCCTTCTGTTTTATTTAACATAATGATTTACGTTAATATCTCTAAAAGGTTTCAATATATTCCTTAAAAAAATAAAAGATCACAGGCTTAAAAAACCTGTGATCTTAACGTCAGAATACTATGAAAGGTGTTGTTGTACAAATTTATTTACAAGTGCTCCATCTGCTTTACCCTTAACTTTAGGCATAATAGCAGACATCACTTTTCCCATTTCCGCTTTTGATTTTGCACCGACTTCAGCAATAGTTTCTTTTACTATTTCTGATAGTTCCTCTTCGGAAAGCTGTTTCGGCATATACAGTTCGACAATTGTCAATTCTGTACGCAATTTTTCAACCAAGTCTGGACGACCGGCTTTATCAAACTCATGGAGGGAGTCTTTGCGTTGTTTTAATTCGCGAGAAAGGATCGTTAACTCATCAGATTCGGATAGCTCTTTTACACCAAGCTTAATCGCCTCGTTTTGCATGGAAGCTTTAATCATCCGAATAACTGACAGTTTGTCTTTTTCCTTACTTTTCATCGCTTGTTTCATATCATTATTTAAACGCTCGAGAAGACTCATTTAATACACCCTCTTAAAACTTACGTTTTCTTGCTGCTTCAGACTTTTTCTTACGTTTTACACTTGGCTTTTCGTAGAATTCGCGCTTTCTTGCCTCTTGCAAAGTACCAGTTTTTGATACAGAACGTTTGAAGCGACGAAGAGCATCTTCAAGCGATTCGTTTTTACGAACGACGGTTTTAGACATCCTCTTTCCCTCCCTCCGAAACACAACACACTTACATCAATCCATGTACCATGCAATTATAATATAACCTTTAAACAAGGTCAACTGAAATTCGCAGTCTCTCGATTTTTTATACAAAATTGTTTGCCCGGGCTTAATTATGGCATGTCCCTATCCCTTAGACCATAGAATGAATGGAAAGGAGGTCTAGACATGCTATACATACTATTATTTATTCTTTGCATTTTATTATTTATTTTTGGAATGATGATTATTCGGTTTGGTTTATTTAATTTATCAGCCAAGAACCTTAAAACATGGCTGATCAAATTAACGAAAACACCATTTAAGGGTATGTTAACAGGTACCTTTATAACGGCGTTGTTACAAAGTAGCTCGGCGGTTATGGTTATTACCATAGGGTTAATTTCAGCCAAAATTATGACATTTCCTCAATCAATCGGCATTATTTTAGGAACCAATATTGGAACAACCTTTAAAACGGAGTTAATTACGTTTAATTTGGATACCATTCTGATGCCACTCGCTATCACAGGCGCATTTTTAATTTTGTTTCCCAATAAAAAGTCCAGAAGTATCGGTATGCTACTGTTGGGAATTGCCTCTGTTTTTACCGCAATGAAAGGGTTCGAAATGCTGGCTCAACCTTTAACCTCAATGGGATTTATTCATTCATTTATCCTATCGATTAATGACAATATATTATTAAGCTTAATAACCGGGGCAATTATTACGGCTATCATTCAATCGAGTACAGCCATGACTGGGATAACCATGGGCTTTTTGACCGCTGGACTGCTTCAGCTTGATGCAGGCATTGCTATTGTGTTAGGGGCAAATATCGGTACTTGTATTACAGCTGTGATTGCTTCGGTTGGAGGTGGTGCAGAATCTAGACTAGCAGCCTTTGCCCACGTCTGGCTAAATGTTTTTGGGGTTTTGGTATTTATTCCACTTATTCCTTTTTTAACGATGTATGCACCTCTTCTGGCAAGCAGAGTGGAAGTTCAATTAGCACATATCAGTGTCATCTTTAATGTAGTGTCTTCCTTGATGGTTTTGCCGTTTGCCAATAAGTTCGGCGAGATGATTTTATTCTTGCATGATCGTCGGCCGAGGAATCCAGTTGTGAAGTGAACCAGGGGTAAAATGGGTTGTAAGATAATAGAACGGGGACTCTTATTGTTTTTGTCTTTCATCTCTAGCATGAAGGACATTTAGATGCCGGGGGCCTACTAGGTTTGGTTTTCATCACCTGTATGAAGGACAGTTGGAACCTGGTGCCTACTCGTTTTGGTTTTCATCACCTACATGAAGGACAATTAGGTACCTGGTGCCTTCTCGTTTTGGTTTTCACTATCAGCATGAAGGACACTTGGGTGCCTGATGCCTACTCGTTTTGGTTTCATCACCTGCATGAAGGACACTTGGGGGCCGGGGGCCTTCTCGTTTTGGTTTTCATCACCTGCATGAAGGACACTTAGGTGCCGGGGGCCTTCTCGTTTTGGTTTTCATCACCTGCATGAAGGACAGTCGGAACCTGGTGCCTACTCGTTTTTGCTTTCACCATCAGCATGAAGAACACTTGTGGCCGGGGGCCTTCTCGTTTTGGTTTTCATCACCTGCATGAAGGACACTTAGGTGCCGGGGGCCTTCTCGTTTTGGTTTTCATCACCTGCATGAAGGACAATTGGGTGCCGGGAGCCTTCTCGTTTTGATTTTCATCACCTGCTTGAAGGACAGTTGGAACCTGGTGCCTACTCGTTTTTGCTTTCACCATCAGCATGAAGAACACTTGTGGCCGGGGGCCTTCTCGTTTTGGTTTTCATCACCTGCTTGAAGGACACTTGGGTGCCGGGGGCCTTCTCGTTTTGGTTTTCATCACCTGCATGAAGGACACTTGGAGCAGGGTATTTAACTCAATTGTCTTTCATCATATTGAATCCCCTTTACCCTAATCAAAAAAAGGACCAAACTGGTCCTTTTTTTACATAGCTGCTTCTTCTTTTGTAAATACTTCATCTTTTAGGAGTGCCGTATCCTCCACAACTCGGACAAATTGTCCTTCGTTGTATGGATAGCCGGCTTTTGTAATTTTCACTTTAACTATTTTTCCGATCATATCTTCGGTAGCTGGGACAACGACTCGTAGGTAATTGTCGGTATACCCCATATAAAGGCCAGAAGTCTCTCCTTCTTTATATTCCTCTTCCGGGATGACATCTAGGACTTCACCTTCGAATTGGGAAGCGTATTCCTTCGCTAATTGATCAGAAAGAGTAATTAAGCGGTGGACTCTATCGTTTTTAATTTCTTCATCGATCTGGTCTTCCATCCTTGCTGCAGGAGTACCTGTCCGCTTAGAATATGGGAACACATGCAACTCAGAGAATTTATGATCTTTTATAAAATTATAAGTCTCCATGAATTCCTCTTCTGTCTCACCAGGGAAGCCAACAATGACGTCAGACGTTACCGCTAGACCTGGAAGCACTTCTTTCAAGCGGTCCAATCTCTCTGCAAAAAATTCCATCGTGTATTTGCGGCGCATCCGCTTTAATACCGTATTTGAACCAGATTGGATGGGAATATGCAAATGACGGACAACAATATTGGATTGCTTGATTACTTCGATGACTTCATCGGTAATTTGGCTTGCTTCGATCGAAGAAATCCGCAGTCGTTCTAATCCTTTTACCTCTGCTTCCAAATCACGAAGCAACATGGCTAGATTATAGTCTTTCATATCCTCGCCATAGCCACCTGTATGAATTCCCGTTAATACAATTTCCTTATAACCGGCTTCTACAAGTTGTTGTGCCTGACGAATAACTTCCTGTGGATCACGTGATCTCATTAAGCCACGAGCCCAAGGAATGATACAGAAAGTACAGAAATTGTTGCATCCCTCTTGGATTTTAAGAGATGCACGCGTTCTATCTGTAAACGCTGGTACATCAAGTTCTTCATAAACACGGTTTTTCATAATATTGCCTACACCATTAATTGGCTGACGTTCTGCTTTGTATTGGTTAATATAATCAAGCATCTTAACCCGATCCTGTGTACCTACAACAATATCAACGCCAGGAATGGCCATAATTTCAGCCGGTGAAGTCTGGGCATAACATCCTGTTACACAGATCACTGCATCAGGATTTTTTCTTACAGCCCGTCTAATGACTTGGCGACTTTTTTTATCACCTGTATTTGTAACGGTACAGGTATTTACGACATATACATCTGAAATTGATTCAAAATCAACCCGGTCATAACCTTCTTGTTTAAACAATTGCCAAATGGCTTCTGTTTCATAATGGTTAACTTTGCATCCAAGTGTATGAAATGCAACTGTTGGCATTTGTGTTTTCACCTCAGTAATTCAAAATGATAGGAAACCGCCGCTAAAGCATATAAAGGCGCCGTTTCCGTTCTTAAAATACGCGGCCCTAAGCCGCACGGATGGAAATCATGATCTTTTAAAAGCTGTACCTCTTCACTTGCTAACCCGCCTTCAGGGCCAAATACAATCAGAAGGGATTCCCCTTTTTGCATTTTCCTTAGGATGCTTGAGAAGACTGAAACCTCACCATTTCGGCTTTCATCTTCGAAGGCAACTAATCTATAATCATAATTCTTGCTATGAATAAGCAATTCCTTAAAACTCATTTGATCAGAAACTTCTGGAATCCTATTACGATGAGACTGTTCAGCAGCTTCTTTGGCAATCTTTTGCCATCTTTCTATTTTCTTTGCTGCTTTTTTTTCATCCCATTTCACAACTGATCGTGCAGCCGAAAATGGAATAAACTTATGTGCCCCAAGCTCCGTTCCTTTTTGAATAATCCATTCAAGCTTGTCTCCTTTTGGCAGACCGCTTGCGATAGTGATCTTTATTGGGGGCTCAGAATTCTCTTCCTTCCATTGTACAACGTCTGCAACGACTCTTTCATCGGTAATTTCTGCAAGCCTGCATACAGCCTGCTTGCCGTCCGGATCAACACAAATAATCTGATCACCCATTTGCATGCGCATTACCTTGACAATATGATGCCTGTCATCCCCGCTTATCAAAAATTGATCCTCATTTGTTCGTTGATTAACAAAGTAGCGTTGCACACGACGCACCCTCTCTAAAAACATTTTACTCTTTATTTTACTAAATCAGCTAACAATTTAAAAGTTAATTAACGTAAAAAAAGGGGATTAAACACCCCTTTTCAGCAATTTATTTCTTCTTTGCAATCATTGCAACCCAATCTTCCATTAAGATCGTTTCAATGATTTCAAAACCGGCATCGATTAATGCTTCTTTTACCTGATCTTTCTTTGGCTGAATGATTCCTGAGGTAATAAATAAACCACCAGGCTTTAAGACACTTGCAGCTGAATCAGTAAATCTCAAAATGACCTCAGCTAAAATATTCGCAACAATCACATCTGAAGAGTTTTCTTCCACTCCATCAAGCAGGTTGTTTTGCGATACAGTGACAAGATTGTTGACTTTATTTAGCTTTATGTTTAGCTTTGCCTGCGTAACAGCTACTTCATCAAGATCATAAGCCCTCACATCTTCAGCTTCAAGCATTGCTGCAGCGATACTCAAAACCCCGGAACCAGTTCCGACATCAATCACGCGGTCACCTGGTTTTACCGACCGTTCCAATGCCTGAATACACATTACCGTTGTCGGATGTGTTCCAGTTCCAAAGGCCATGCCGGGATCCAATTCAATAATTAATTCATCCGTACTGACTGGATGATAAATTTCCCAAGTCGGGACAATCGTGAATCGCTCAGATATCTTAACCGGGTTATAATACTTTTTCCAGGCGGTTGCCCATTCTTCTTCATTCACTTCACTAATGGTAACTTTATTCAAACCCAAATCAATATCAAAAATAATCAGGTTATTGATAGATTCTTTAATCGCCTCAACCGTTTCGCCTAAAAAACTATTCACCGGCAAATAGGCTTTTACGATGACACCCTCTTCCGGATAATCATCTGGATTGAGTTGGTAGATTTCTCCGAATTGATCTTGTCTTTCCTTTGTTAACTCAAATGGGTCTTCAATGACTACGCCGCTCGCACCAGCCTCGTGCAAAATATTAGAAATCGGTTCGATCGCTTCATTGGTTGTGTGAATACTTATTTCAGACCATTTCATATCTGCCAACTCCAATCCTTATTCGCCTTTAAATGCTCGTTTTACTTTAGAGAAAAAGCTTTCTTCATGATCTCCGAGCGGAGCTGAACCACTAGCTTCAGCAAATTCACGGAGCAACTGTTTCTGTTTATCATTCAATTTTGTAGGAGTAATAATACGCACCAAAATATGTTGATCCCCCACTCCATAACCACGGACGTTTGGTACACCCTTGCCACGGAGGCGGAATTTAGTACCTGTTTGAGTTCCTGCAGGGACTTTAAGTTTAACCTTACCATGAATCGTTGGAACTTCAATTTCATCCCCCAATGTTGCTTGAACAAAGGTAATCGGCATTTCACAGTAAATGTCATCACCATCTCGTTCGAAGAATTCATGCTGACGAACATGGAAGACTACATAAAGATCTCCAGCAGGACCGCCATTAACACCTGCTTCACCCTGACCAGATAGGCGAAGCTGTTGACCATCATCAATACCTGCAGGAATTTTGACATGTATTTTTCTGCGTTTTTTTACTTTACCCATACCGCCACAGGTTGAACATTTTTGCTTAATTTCTTTCCCTGTTCCGTTACAGTGTTGGCAGGTTCTTCGATTCACAATACGGCCAAATGGAGTATTCTGTTCTACACTTACTTGACCTGATCCATTACAATGCTTACATGTTTCTGGATTTGTTCCTGGTTTTGCACCTGATCCATGACACGTTTCGCACGTTTCTTCACGCGGAATTTCAATATCCGTTTCTTTTCCAAAAGCAGCCTCTTCAAATGAAATAGTCATTGTATATTGAAGATCTGCCCCTTGTCTCGGGGCATTAGGGTCTCTTCTCCGTGAACCCCCGCCACCAAAAAACGTATTGAAAATGTCTTCAAAGCCGCCGAAGCCGCCACCAAAATCACCGCCACCGAAGCCACCAAAGCCCTGGTTCGGATCGGTATGCCCAAATTGATCGTATTGCGCCCTTTTTTGATCATCACTTAAAATTTCATAGGCTTCAGCAATTTCTTTAAACTTCTCAGCTGCATCCGCCTCTTTATTTATATCAGGATGATATTGTTTCGATAACTTTCGATAAGCTTTCTTTATTTCATCTTTTGAGGCGCCCTTGCTTACCCCCAGCACCTCATAGTAATCTCGTTTACTCATGATTACCACTCCCGAATTCATTCACATAAAGGTTATTGTAACACCTTAATTAAGGCAATTGCAATAAAAAAGCCAAAGCCCCGTGACTGACTTTGACTTTTTCATGACAAATAGGGTGACGCTTTTTATTTCTCGTCTTTAACCTCTTCAAAATCAGCATCAACGACATTGTCATTTTTGCCTGCTGAGGTTGCTCCGTCTTGTTGAGCTCCCTCTTGTGCTTGTGTCTGTTGAGCAGCTTGTTCATAAAGCTTTACGGATAAATCTTGAACAATCTGCTGGAGAGCATCTTTTTTCTCACGCATTTCAACTAAATCATTTTTCTCAATTGCTTGTTTTAAAGCATCTTTGGCATCATTTGCCTTTGCCACTTCAGCAGCGTCTACTTTGCCTTCTAGATCTTTTAATGTTTTTTCAGTAGTGAAAACAAGCTGGTCTGCTTCATTACGCAATTCTGCTTCGTCTTTCTTCTGCTTATCAGCATCCGCATTCATTTCTGCTTCGCGAACCATTTTTTGAATTTCTTCATCTGATAGACCCGTTGAAGATTTAATTGTAATTTGTTGTTCTTTATTTGTCCCAAGGTCTTTTGCACGAACATTTACGATTCCGTTTTTATCGATATCAAATGTAACCTCGATTTGCGGAATACCACGTGGAGCCGGAGGAATATCCGCTAATTGGAAACGACCTAATGTTTTGTTATTGGCTGCCATTGGACGCTCTCCTTGAAGAACGTGAATGTCAACTGCAGTTTGATTATCGGCAGCTGTAGAAAATACTTGCGATTTTGAAGTTGGGATTGTTGTATTCCGATCAATTAACTTTGTAAATACGCCACCCATTGTTTCAATTCCAAGTGATAATGGAGTAACGTCAAGTAAAACAACATCCTTTACATCTCCAGTGATAACACCGCCCTGGATGGCTGCTCCCATTGCCACGACTTCATCAGGGTTAACGCCGCGATGTGGCTCTTTACCTGTTGCTTTTTTAATCGCTTCTTGTACAGCTGGGATACGAGTTGAACCACCAACAAGAATGATTTTATCGATATCAGCAGCTGTTAAGCCCGCATCACTTAATGCTTGACGAGTTGGTCCCATTGTACGCTCTACAAGATGTGCCGTTAATTCATCGAATTTGGCTCTTGTCATAGAAACTTCAAGGTGCAACGGACCTGCAGCTCCTGCAGTGATAAACGGCAAGGAAATTTGAGTTGTTGTTACCCCTGATAAATCTTTTTTCGCCTTCTCAGCTGCATCTTTTAGACGCTGTAATGCCATTTTATCTTGTGACAGGTCAATACCGTTTTCTTTCTTAAATTGATCAACGAGGTAATCAATGATTACTTGGTCAAAATCGTCACCGCCAAGACGGTTGTCACCTGCAGTAGCTTTTACTTCGAATACACCATCGCCTAATTCAAGGATGGACACATCAAACGTACCGCCGCCAAGGTCATAAACTAAAATAGTTTGATCTTGATCTGTCTTATCTAGGCCATAAGCAAGGGCTGCTGCTGTTGGCTCGTTGATAATACGCTCCACTTCAAGACCGGCAATCTTCCCGGCATCTTTAGTCGCTTGACGCTCAGCATCATTAAAATATGCTGGTACTGTAATAACCGCTTTGGTTACAGGCTCTCCGAGATAATCTTCTGCATATGACTTCAAATATTGAAGAATGATAGCTGAAATTTCTTGCGGAGTATATTGTTTACCCTCAATTTCTTCTTTATATGTTGTCCCCATATGACGTTTAATGGACATAATTGTATTTGGATTTGTAATCGCCTGGCGTTTAGCAACTTCCCCAACTTGGCGTTCCCCATTTTTGAATGCAACAACAGATGGAGTTGTGCGGTTTCCTTCCGGATTTGGAATTACTTTAGGTTCTCCACCCTCAAGTACAGCCACACAGGAGTTTGTTGTACCGAGGTCAATACCGATAATTTTACTCATTACCATGTTCCTCCTTTAATTTTATGTAGACCTACAAATTCACTTTCACCATTGAAGGTCGGATCACTCGATCTTTTAATAGGTATCCTTTTTGGAATTCATCTATCACAACATTGGAGCCAAAGTTGGAATCTTCTCCCTGCATCACGGCATGATGCTGATGTGGATCAAATTCTTTACCAACGGCTTCAATTGGTTCGACGCCTTCTTTTTTTAGAGCATCTACTAAACTGCGATAAACCATTTCCATACCTTGAAGTAATGACTTCGTTTGTTCATTTTCTGCTTCCATTTGCATTGCTCTTTCAAAGTTATCTAGTGCCGGAAGTAAATCGGTTGCGAGTTTTTGCGCGCGATATTTTTCACTTGCTTCTTGCTCCAAGCGAGTACGACGGCGAAAGTTATCAAAATCAGCCTGTAGGCGTAAGTATCTATTATCAGCCGCTTCCAGCTGTTCTTTTAATAATTTAATTTCTTGAAGCTTTTCTTCCAAAGGATTGACTTCCACTTCTGGCTGGTTCTCTTCCGTCTCCACGGCACCTTCGGCAGTTGTATTCTCTTCTTGAAGGTTTTGCTTCTCTTCCATTTCTTCATTTACCATATTATTCGTTTCTTTTGTCAACTTGCTCACCTCCCTTAAAGGGTTATTCGTATATTATAAATCAATAACACATCCATGGTAATAGGGGTGAAATATTGATGATTTCACCCTTACTCAATATTACCAGTGCTATTTATTTTGATACAATTTGGTTAAAACTGTTGTTAGATCATGACTAAGAATACGAAGTAAACCGATCACCCGTGAATATTCCATTCTTGTAGGACCAAGGATAGCAATAGTTCCAAGCTTTTCCTCTCCAGCCGAGTACGTGGCTGTGATCAGGCTGCATTCTTCCATTGCGCTATTTTGATTTTCACTGCCGATTTTCACATGAATTCCTTTTGAGTGTTTTCTCAAATTCGCAATCCATTCTTCCTGGTCCATGATGTTCAATAAGTTGCGAACCTTGGTTATATCGTGAAATTCCGGGAGACTTAACATATTTGTTTTACCACCAAAGAAAAGCTTTTCAGATACCGGCATTTTTAAAAGCTGCCCAAGGGTATGCATCATCAAATCATAATTATGAATATGCTGCCTTAACATCATTGCCACTTCTTTGTAAATCTTATCATTTAAGTCCTCTAACGGCACTCCGGTCAATCGCTCATTTAAAATATTTACTGTCTTTTCAAAATCACCTGCATGAACAGAGGAAGGCAGGGAAAAGGTTTTATTTTCTACATGACCAGTATCGGTTACAAAGATGGCAACTGCCGTTTCTTGGTTTAAAGGGATGATTTGAATTTTTTTCAGCTTATTGACACTTGTTGCCGGACCGAGAACAATGGATGTATAGTTCGTTAACTCTGATAGAATCCTTGCAGATTTTTGAATGATATTTTCGAATTCAAAAATTCGCTCTGCAAAAATGGATTGAATTACGTTTACATCTTGCCTTGTTAAAGCCTGAGGCGTAAGCAAATGGTCGACATAGTATCGATACCCTTTTTCAGATGGAACCCTACCTGAAGAAGTGTGAGGCTTTTCGATAAAACCCATTTCTTCTAGGTCAGCCATTTCATTTCGAATGGTCGCAGAACTAAACGAAATTTCATCTTTTTTCGACAAACTCCTAGAGCCGACAGGTTGTGCAGATCGAATAAAGTCATCAACAATAACCTGAAGGATTAACAATTGACGATCTGTTAACAACATACATCACCTCTGTTAGCACTCATTAATGACGAGTGCTAATTATATTAATAAATTATCAAAAAGGGGCAATGGTGTCAATCAAAAAGAACGGAATAACAGGCGTTCAATTCAAGACTACACCTAGAAATGATTGGAAGACCTCATTCCCTAATAAACGGCCCTTATTGGTTAAATAAATCTCATCTTCGGTCACTTTTATCCACTGTTTTTCGACTAAGTCTGCCAATTCTTTTTTAAAAAGTACTCGAGGATCCCGGTCAAATTTCT
This sequence comes from Neobacillus solisequens, assembly GCF_051233465.1. Lineage (NCBI taxonomy): Bacteria > Bacillati > Bacillota > Bacilli > Caryophanales > Bacillaceae > Neobacillus > Neobacillus solisequens. Next base: position 47,471 of record NZ_JBKFGJ010000014.1, read on the forward strand.
CCATAAAATGTTGAATGGAAACCCCCTTCGCCTTCCGTAAGCCCAAAAACATCTCTTCCTCCATTTGTTCGCCAGTCGAAACCTTATGAGTCTCAAATACAGGTAATTGACTATTTAATAGGGTATCCATATATTTTTTTATCGGACCAATATTTGACCGCCTTACCTCTCCAAGATAACTATGAGCCCCCGCACCGAACCCAAAATAATTTTCGTTATTCCAATAGGTTAGATTATGTTTACTTTCATAGCCTTTCTTTGAAAAATTACTGATTTCATATTGGTGGTATCCGTGCTTTTCCATTTCCTCCATCAACATTTCATACATTTGCGCTTCAGTATCTTCTCCTGGGGTTAGCAACTTCCCTTTTTTCATTAAATTATAAAAAACGGTCTTCGGTTCAATGATTAGAGAATAAGCAGAATAATGCGGCAGATCTAGTGAAAACGCGGCTGTTAAAGAATCTTTAAAATCCTGGGAAGTTTGTGTCGGAAGACTGAAAATGAGATCTATACTAATATTCTCAAAACCGACTTGTTTTGCTTTTTCAATCGTTTGATAAACATCTTTGGCACGATGAATTCGGCCGATTTTTTGCAGCAATTCATCATTAAACGTTTGCACACCAAGACTAATGCGATTTACGCCCGCTTCCTTTAATATTTGTAACTTCTGGGCAGACAAATCACCTGGATTGGCTTCAAAGGTAAATTCTAACGATTCTGATCTAGGCAAGTTCCGGAGGATACTATCACATAACTGTTCTAACTGCTGTTCATTTAAGGACGTCGGTGTCCCTCCACCTACAAAGATGGTGTCTAGGTGATTTGTCGGGTACTTACGTAAGGTTAACTGCATCTCCCTTTCCAAAGTCTTAAGATACTCCTCTACAGGCTGCCCTTTTAAAAAGACTTTGTTAAAATCACAATAATGGCAGATCTGTTCACAAAAGGGGATATGAAGATATGCTGATTTAATCATGTTCCACACCTACTGTCTTATTAACAAAAGGAGGCAGGCACCACCTTAAAAGGTTTGTCCTTACCTCCTTGTCAGATATTATTTTTTTGAATTGCTATCATCCATTTTTAAGACGGCCATAAACGCTTCTTGCGGAACCTCAACAGAACCGACCTGTTTCATCCGCTTTTTCCCTTCTTTTTGTTTTTCAAGAAGCTTACGTTTACGAGAAATATCTCCGCCGTAACATTTTGCCAATACGTTTTTCCGCATGGCTTTAATCGATGAACGAGCCACAATCTTTGTTCCAATAGCAGCCTGTACAGGTACTTCGAATTGCTGCCTTGGAATTAGTTCCTTCAGTTTTTCAACAATGACCTTACCACGTTCATAAGCAAAATCTTTATGGACAATAAAACTGAGGGCATCGACTGTTTCACCATTTAATAATATATCCATTTTAACCAGTTTGGATGGTTTATAACCAATTAGTTCGTAATCAAATGATGCATAGCCTCTGGTGCTTGACTTCAATTGATCAAAGAAATCGTAAACAATTTCTGCCAGTGGTATTTCATAGATAATGCTGACTCGATTTTCATCCAGATATTGCATATCAATAAAAATGCCCCGTTTTAGCTGACAAAGCTCCATGATAGCTCCAACATAATCATTCGGTGACATCATGGTGGCTTTTACATATGGCTCTTCAACCCGATCAATTTTCTGTGGATCCGGCATATTGGATGGGTTATCAACCTTGATTTGTGTACCGTCTGTCATGTGTACATGATAAATAACGCTTGGTGCAGTGGTAATCAAATCAATTTTAAATTCCCGTTCAATTCTTTCCTGGATAATTTCCATATGGAGAAGTCCTAAGAAACCGCAACGGAAGCCAAAACCTAAAGCTTGAGACGTTTCCGGCTCAAATTGCAGAGCGGAATCATTTAACTGAAGCTTTTCGAGTGCTTCTCTCAGATCATTAAACTTCGCCGTATCAATCGGATACAAGCCGCAGTAAACCATTGGATTTAACTTTCGATAACCAGGAAGCGGCTCGGTTGCACCATTTTTTGCATTGGTGATGGTATCCCCTACACGGGTATCTCCGACATTTTTAATGGAAGCTGTTAAAAATCCTACATCACCTACAGATAACTCGTCGCGAAGCACCGCTTTTGGTGTGAAAACACCAACCTCATTGACTTCAAATTCTGCTCCAGTAGCCATCATTTTGATTTTGTCACCGACTTTTACCGTGCCTTCTACTACACGAATATAGGCGACCACACCCCGATAGGCATCATAGAGTGAATCAAAGATTAAGGCCTTTAATGGAGCCTCAGGATCTCCGGGCGGTGCTGGTACTTTTTCAACGATTTGTTCCAAGATTTCTTCAATCCCGATACCTGCTTTTGCAGAAGCAAGAACTGCTTCTGTGGCATCTAAGCCAATGACATCCTCGATTTCATTGCGCACGCGTTCTGGATCTGCACTTGGTAAGTCAATTTTATTGATGACAGGTAAAATCTCCAGGTCATTATCCAAAGCCAAATAGACATTCGCCAATGTCTGTGCCTCAATTCCTTGCGCAGCGTCTACTACCAGTATAGCTCCTTCACAAGCAGCAAGGCTCCGGGAAACTTCATACGTGAAATCGACGTGTCCTGGAGTATCAATTAAATGGAAGATATATTCTTCTCCATCTTTGGCTTTATATTTTAATTGAACTGCATTCAGCTTAATGGTAATACCGCGTTCACGTTCAAGATCCATTGAATCTAATAGCTGGTCCTTCATTTCCCGAGAGGAAAGGGCGTTTGTTTTTTCTAATATGCGATCTGCCAGCGTGGATTTCCCGTGGTCAATATGCGCAATAATCGAGAAATTTCTTATTTTAGATTGTCTTTCGAGTCTTTTTTCTTTATTCATGTCGTTCACTCCTACTTCTCTCGCGCCTGTACACTATTTTTGATTATATCAGTAGGAAAAATAAGATTCAATTAGAAAAGTGGAAGCGCGCCCCCCTTGAGGCACGCTGGTTCCATTTATTCAGCTATTTTTTCAATTAGTTTTCCCGATGCATTTGTCAAACCTTCCGACATTTTTTTTCCCATGGATGAAAAGAAATTAAAAGCATTGAGTTCCTCCAGCCGTTTCTTTTTGGCGGATAAGTCATGACTAGAGATATTATTACCTAAAAAGGTGGCACTAAAATCTTTATCTTTTTCATTTATGGAAACTGCATTTCCTAGATTCGGATCATTGTACCCTTTCATTTTATGAATTCCATTATTGGCGAGTTCCATACCAGTTAATACAGAGATAAACATGAGCGCTACGACCAGAATGCTTTTAACCATAAACATTTTCATTTGGAAACGCCCCCTTCACTTCTATTGTTTATCCGTAGGCTGATTGCTGTGCTGATTGACCTTCTCCGCCTGCCAGAAATATTCACTAAACACGTCGGCAAGTGCATCTGCGGAGCGATTTAATTCATCAAAGTTGTTATCTACACCGCCAAATTCGATCAGGATGGCATTGTCAGAAAGGTTTTGGTTGTATATGCTATTTGATCCAGGTTCATTTTTAATAATAATCCCTCTGCTAAGGCCTTTATATTTTTTCTCTAACAGGTTATGGAGTTCGGTAGCAAATTTAGCATTCTTTTCATAGTTTGGATTTTTTCCACCAATTATAAACGCTAGTTTTGCATATGATTTGCCATTAATTGAAACGGTTGTTTTGTCCTTACGCTGAGAATCCCGATGTATATCGATAAAATAGTGCAAATCGCGGTTTGAAGCCATTGCCGCTTGTACAACGGTTCTAGATTCGTCATAAGATCGCCAGAATTTCCATCCCTTTTTATTTAAATTAGCATTTATATCTGTTTTGTCTACAAACGTTCCAATTCCTCTATTTTCAAGACTTGATTTTAAGTGTTCACCGACCTTTGTCACATTGATTTGTGAATGGTAGGCATTATCTGAATCAGTAACGCCTTTCAGATATGGTAAATAGGATTCGCGGTTGTGCGTAAAATAAAGATAAACCACTTTTCGATTTCCTGTTGTTTGTCCCGGTGGTGAGGAAGAATTTCCATTTGATGGTTCTTCAATCGAATCTACATTTTGTAAAGCCGCTTCCTGTTCTGCTTTCATGATTTCAACCGGTGGAGATGACTCTATCGGCATATTTGTATAATTTGTTCCTTCCCCCGCTACAAGAATTTTTCCATCAAATTGAAAAAAGCCTGGCAGTTCTCTGCCGAGAAGACTGCGCGGATCATCCAAATTTATATTACTAGACAGTTTAAATACTAAGTTAGTAAGCGTAGGTACTTCAAAATTATGCTTCACTGTTAAAAATTGATGGTTTTCCCAGCCCATTAATTGATAGAGAAGTTCCCCGTTTATATTGGTGGCTGCCTGATTGACTGAGGACGATGATAGTCTGTATTGAGGTTTCAGCGAGGTTAAGATGCCGCTGATAGAGAAAATAAATGCCATAAACAATAGTAGGGATGCTGCAACTTTAAGTACGCTGGTTCCTTTAAGTAATATAAAGGTACCAGTTGATTTGTCTCTCATGGTTCCACCTCTCAATTTTGTTTCTAGTAATTCATATGAAATTACTAGAATAGGTAGAACCACATATTTTGATTTTTTAAGAGGGAATCATGTCGAAACCCTGATCCCCCCAATTTTTTACCTTGTATAAAAACCTGTGTTGTCTTGATTGACGGAACTGTGAAAGGATGCATTTAAGCCGTTGGCGATTAGATTGGCCATATCTTCGATAAATACATCGACTTCTTTGGGGGTTACCATCAGATTATGCCCTAGCGGTGACAATACCTCCTGAATCAATTTTCTTTTTTCATCATCAGGGAGTGTGCCAACGATTCCAAGAAAGGTTTTGCGGTGTTTTTCTTCTGGTAAGTCCTCATCGGTAAGCTTGCGGCGTTCTCCGAAAGTCATACCAGCCGGTGCTAGAGCTCTTGACGGACGATTTCCTTCACGCATTTCTTTTCCGAAATGCTTTAGAATAAAATCAATTGTGTCACTAGTAATGGATACAGCATCTACGACGGTCGGAACACCGATAGCAAAAACTGGAACCCCTAGCGTTTCCTTACTTAATTCCTTGCGTTTATTTCCTACTCCTGAACCTGGATGGATCCCGGTATCAGAGATCTGAATGGTAGAATTTACCCGTTCAATAGAACGTGATGCCAGTGCATCGATCGCGACGACGAAGTCCGGCTTTGTTTTTTCCACGACTCCGAAAATGATGTCACTTGTTTCAATTCCTGTTAGTCCCATGACACCAGGTGCTAGGGCACTGACAGGCCGGTATCCTTCCTCTACATTTTCCGGCTGGAGTTGAAAAAGGTGACGAGTGACCAAAAGATTTTCACATACCATTGGGCCAAGTGCATCTGGAGTCACATTCCAATTTCCTAACCCCACGACAAGACATGAATCTGTCTTTTTAATTCCTGAGCCTTCAATAAAGCGAGCAAATTCCTTGGCGAATATTTCTTGAACCTTTTGTTGAACCTCCGTGTTCTGTTCTCGGATCCCCTGGACTTCAAGCGTTAAGTAACGTCCTGCCTTTTTGCCAAGCGTCTCTTCACCTTGCTTCGTAACTTCCACCAATGATATATTTATGTCATCTACATTTTTTTCTTTGATGATGACACCTTCTATTTGCGAAAGATTTTCTTCTTGTTCTACTGATTGCTGTGCGAGCACCATTTCTCTTGCTTCTATCGCTAAATCTGTTCTAACCGAGTATTTGCTTAAATCAATGGATTCGCCCAATATATTCACTCCTATCAAAATTCTCTCTCTTAAATAGAAACTATTTCCTATTTTTCCCCCTTTCCAGTAAAACATGCAGATGAATATCCTTAATTCTGTATTGCAATATAGCTTGTCGTTTGATAAAATATCTCTTGTTGCAATTAAAATGTAATTGAATGTTAAGTCGAGTTCATATAGTCTCGATTCTTTGTAGGAGGTGAAAGTAATGCCTAACATTAAATCTGCTATTAAGCGTGTTAAAACTAGCGAAGCTCGTAATGCACAAAATACAATGGCTAAATCAGCAATGCGTACTTCTGTAAAGAAAGTAGAAGCTGCTGTTACAGTAAACGACACTGCTGCTGCTAAAGAAGCTTTAGTAACTGCTGCAAGTAATTTGGACAAAGCTGCTGCAAAAGGTCTTATCCACAAGAACGCTGCTGCGCGCAAAAAGTCCCGTCTAATGAAGAAGATTAACGCTCTTTAATTAAAAAATGTTTCAGCATGGATGGTTGAACATTAATAAAAAAACGATTCCCATCAGGAATCGTTTTTTATTTTATTCTGTTATGATTTTAGTTTAAATAACAGCATTTCAATTAACAATGATTTGTTCATTCCACCTGTTTTCATTTGATAATCGGCTTCAGCAAGCCCATCTATTAGCTTGGTTAATTCTTCATCTGTAAATCCTGAAGCCTGTCCGAGAGCAAGCTTTACCCGAAACGGATGGGTTTTCAAATAGCCTGCTATTTGCTGCTGACCATATCCTCTTCTAGAGAGCTCCTTTACTTGATAAATTAACCTGAACTGGCTTGATAGTAGAGCAAGAATTTTGATCGGCTCTTCGTTTTGTTTTAGTAAATCGAAATAAATTCTTAGTGCCTCGTCAAGCTTTCTCTGCACGACTTTTTCAACCAATGTGAAGATATTTTGCTCCAAAGATCTTGCCACCAATTTTTCCACTAAATTCACATTTATAACTTTTGTGTCTGCTGCGTAAAGAGAAAGCTTTTCGATTTCGCTTGATAACATAAACATATTTGTTCCAGCAAGTGCCAGCAATTGTTCAATTGCCTCATGATCTATCTCAATTCCGTAAATTTTAGCCCTACTGCCAATCCAGTTCTTTAATTCATGTTCATTCATTTTTTTCGCTTCAATGATCTCTGCATTTCTTTTCAGCTCTTTTGTTATTTTCTTACGTTCATCGAGCTTTTCATAAGGAGCAGAAATCACTAAAACAGTGTATGGAGCTGGTTCCTTTATATATGCTTCCAGTCTCGAGAGATTATGGTCAACCTTTTCTCTTGTTTTTTCCGCCGTTAAAAATACAGGATTTTGTAAAAATATAACCTTTTTTTCCCCTAGGAAAGGAAATGTTTCGGCATCCTCTACAGCAATCTCAACGGGAGTTTCCTCCAAGTCATAGACTGAAAAATTAAAGTCTCTTTCCTCTTCCGTTAAAATCTTCCCTAACAATAATTGTTTTGTTTCATTTATTAAAAAGGATTCAGTCCCATATAATAAATAAATGGGAGCCATCTCCCCCTGCTTGATTTTCCGCCAACTTTCTAATACCATAATCCAGCGCTCCCCTAAATTTCACTATATACTATCGTAATGAAGCTTGGACTATTTGACAAGTGGAAAATCCAGAAGGACAATCCTCCAGCAACATGTAAAAGGGAATTGGCATCTTCGTGGATTACCAATTCCCGATCTATAATGAACGCCCATCATATTAGCCCCAGGATCTAATATTCAGGCGGAGTCAACTTTGTAAGCTTATTGTAGCCGTTTGTTCGTCAAACTATTTTGACAACACTTGTCAGAACAGGAAAAGCATCTGGATTTTTTCTGATTTATCGCTTATACTAAATGGTGAAATAGGAGGGGTGGACTGTGAACGAATTCGAAAAAAATCCGCAAAACAAGCGTAATGATGCGATTGATTCTGGGGTAGGATTTGGTGTTTCATTCGGTTTTTTTGCCACAATGTTTATTATTGCTACAGTCATTAAACTCATCGGTTAATGAGTGGTTACATATGGAGAAAAGGAAGAGGCTGCTAAGAGTGCAGTCTCTTTTTTACTTGCTGATGCTTTATACTATGGAAGGAAGGGTAAAAAGGTTCCTTTTTCTTGATAAAACCGATAGGCTATCGCCCCTTGTTGATCTGTGCGAAAAATCTTAGTATTCCTTTTGTTTAATCGATCCAGCACCTCTTGGTTGGGATGTCCAAAACGGTTTCTCTCTCCGACTGAGATGAGGGCCACTTTCGGTTTTACTCTATCAATAAAAGTACCACTGCTGGATGTTTTACTGCCATGATGCCCCACTTTAAGAACATCTATTTTTAACTTGGATACTTTGTGATGATACGTTCTTCTCCTTCTTGATCCAAGTCACCTCCAAAAAACCAACTTAGACCACCTATTTTTGCAAAAATGGCTATTGAACCTCTGTTTCGTTCACCAGTAAACTTCTGTTCAGGTGAAAGAACATAGTATTGAGTACCTTTCTTATTCCAATGCATTCCTTCATATACTTTCACCACCGGAATATTTTTCTCGGCAGCGAGTCTCATTACAATAATTTCTGATTCTGATGGCTCTGATACATCAGGAAGCAGGATTTCCTTTACCTTGATTTCCTCCAAAACTGCAAATGCTCCACCCATATGATCCATATCCCCATGTGACAAAATTAATTTATCAATTGTAGTAATACCTTGTCCTTTTAAATACGGTACAACAACATCCCTGCCTACCTCAAATGGCTTTGTTCGCTTCCGCCATGCTTCTTCATTAAATTGAATGGTTCCTCCAGTATCGATTAAATAAGTACCCTGCCGATGAGGCAACTGAATAAGGATGCTGTCCCCTTGTCCAACATCGATCATTGTCACCTGCCCTACTGGTTGTATCCAATTCCAGAAATATTGAAAGGAGAGCAGGGTAATTGATAAAGTAAACAGAAATAATATTTTTTTTTGAATTTTGCTACATTCCCATATATAAAAAATAAGGAGGATCGTGAAGAAATAACAGAACAAAAGGATGGGATTAGGTCTTCCGGGGATAAAGGATGTAAACGAGAAATTTGCCAAATGACTAATGAATTTATTTGACATATTGATTAGATTCGAAAACATGTGAATCAGAAGATCTGGAGGTTTTCCGAAAAGAATTTGTACAAAAAATAAGAAATAAAGACCCGGAAGATAAAGAAAGGAGAATAACGGGATATACAACAAATTTGCCGCAATGCCCATAAACGAAATTTCAAAATAATGGTAAAACAAAAAAGGAAGTGCTGCGAGTTGAGCAATAATCGATGTAACAATCATTTGAGCAAGATAATTCTGATATGCTCTTAGGAGGTACTGTGAGGATAAAATGATGCTAAAACTGACGGAGAAAGAAAGCTGGAAACCAACATCAAAGATTATATATGAGTCGACAAAGATGTAAAAAAGAAAAGCAATGCTGATGGCATCAATCGCTAAGATTTTTGGCCTAATTTTCCATTTTGTTGCGGCAAGTACAAGAAATATCATTAATACTGCACGAATTACTGAGGGAGATCCACCTGTTATAATGACGTAAACCGGCAACAGAAATAATAAAAAATGCACCATGAACTCCCTTGTTAGCCCTATCCGGATCCCAAAATAAAAAAACATACCAACCAATAAAGAAACATGCAAACCTGATATCGCCAACAGATGGACAATTCCCGTTTTTTGATAATCACTCTGTAATTCCGCGTCAAACAGACTTCTGTCTCCAAAAATTAATGCAGCTGACAATGAGGCCACCTCAGGAGGTAAACTTGTCTCAAGGAATCGTATCCCCTCATAACGAAGTTCTTTTATTTTCTTCAAAGGGTCAGTCCCAACCACAGTACAATGTGAAAATGGATTTTTGGGGCTCTCGACAATCCAAAACACCCCTTTTGAAGCCAAGTACCCTCGATAATTAAAGCCATTTGGATTTTTAACGATCCGAGGCTTACTAATAGTGCCTGACACAGAACAGATTCCTCTATAGAATGAGGAGGATTTTAAAGTGCTTTTTTCTGTTTCCGAATTGATTTGGTAGCGAATGAGGATTTTTTCATTGTAGCGTTGTTCTTCTGCTTGGATTTGCAGAAGGTCACCGTCAATTTTAGGGTCTTGGATAAATTGGACAAGGAATGATGTGGTGGATTCCGGAATATGAGTTTGATTTTTTGCTGCTGCATATTCTCCAGTTATAGAAAAAATCACTGCAACTAATAAGATGAGGAGGAGCTGTGGCTTATTAAATTGTTTCCATTTCAATAGCCATAACCAATAGAGCAGAAAGCAGAGAAAAAAGGGGAAGAATTGTACGAGTGTACTTAGCAACCCTAATAATGCAGAAATAGCTAAATACAGATATTTTCCATTCATGATTTTTCTCCAAATCATTAATTTGACGCCGGCCTCTATAAACCGGCGTTTATGGTTTTATTGCATTACTTTTCTAAAATCAATCACAGGGTTAGACAATTCTACTTTTTCAACCTTTACATTTGCTTGTTCAAATAACTCAACAGCATATGGGTGATTTTTGTAATCAGTAGCATAATAAACCGTTTTAATACCCGCTTGGATAAGCGACTTACAGCATTGAAGACACGGAAAATGGGTAACATAAATTTCCGCACCATCGGTCGGAACACCGAATTTTGCACATTGCAGTAAAGCGTTCATTTCAGCGTGAATCGTCCGTACGCAATGATGATCAATTACATAACAACCTTTATCAATACAATGATCTCCTCCTGCAATCGACCCATTATAACCTCCTGCAATAATCCGCTTATCCCTGACAATGGTTGCACCTACAGTTAAACGGGTACAAGTACTTCTTAAGGCTAGCAAATGACTTTGCGCCATGAAATATTGATCCCAAGAAATACGATTCACATTCTCCACTCCCTGCAAAATTCTTGTTTGTTTAAGTGTAATAGTGCTTGTCCATTTGGTCAATAATTGAATTTATCGAACTACAATTAGATCTTTTAATTTTTCAAATGTTTTATCGCCAATTCCACTAATATTTTTTAAATCTTCGACTGCTTTATATGGCCCATTAGATTCACGGTATTCAATAATGGCAGCTGCTTTTGCCGGTCCGATTCCGGGAAGATTTTGCAGTTCTGTCTCGGTCGCTTTATTTAGATTTATTTTTGCTTGATTTTGCCCAGAAGTGCCAACCGCGTTTGTCCCGGATGTTGAACCAGGTGCAAAATCACCCTCTTTTCCCTTTTGAGGAATATAAATGACCATTTCATCCTCAACATGCTCAGCAAAATTCACTTGGCTTTCATCAGCCGTTTCGGTCATCCCGCCTGCTCGGGTAATAATATCAATGACCCTCTCCCCAACATTTGCCCGATATACTCCTGGCTCTTTAATCTGCCCCTTTATATCGACCATCATCACTTTAACTTCTACGCTTTGTTTCTCGCTTTGCTTATCATCTAATTGGGGCTGATTCTTTTCCTCCAAAATAAGGTCTTGGGTGGATATGGACTGAGTTTGACTTTCATGTTGATAATAGAGATAAGAACCGCCCCCTAATACAAAAAATAAAGCCATAACTGCATAAAGTTTATGCTCAATTAGCCAGTTCTTCATGGATGAACCATCCTTTCAAAGTCATATTTTATGAATCGATTTCATAAGGTTATAAAAGAAACACGGAAACGAAGGAGGGTCGTATTAATGGATATTGGTATTATCGGCACCGGTAATATGGGGAGGATATTAGTAGAGGCTTTTTTGGACAGTGAGGCCGTATCCCCTTCTTCTATGATCATAACAAACAGGACGAGAGCCAAAGCAATCTTGCTTAGAGATAAATATAAAAATATCAGGGTTGGGGCGAATGCAGTTGAAGTTGCAGCACAATCCGATTTAATTTTTATTTGTGTAAAGCCGTTAGAGGTATTTAAAGTAATTGATGAAATAAACCCGCATCTAACAGAGGACAAATGTTTGATTTCTATTACAAGTCCAATCAGTACCAATCAAATTGAGAGTAAGGTATCCTGCTCCGTTGTCCGGATTATCCCAAGCATTACAAACCGTGCTCTTTCAGGCGTATCATTGGTAACGTACGGTGACCTTTGCAGCGATTATTGGAGGATAGAAGTTGAAAAATTAATGATGAAAATATCAGAGCCGGTTCCCATTAACGAGAACATCACCAGAGTTGCATCCGATATTGTCAGCTGTGGGCCTGCTTTTTTTAGTTATCTACTTCAAGCTTTTATAAATGCCGCAGTGAAAGAAACAGAGATCGAAGAGAAAGTAGCAAGATTACTAGCAAGTGAAATGATTATCGGATTTGGGGAATTAATCAAACAAGAGCATTATACCTTGCAATCGTTGCAAGAAAAGGTCTGTGTAAAAGGCGGGATTACCGGAGAAGGTATTAAGGTATTGGAAAACGAGTTAGGTGAGGTGTTTGAACATTTATTTCAAGCAACTCATGGAAAGTTTAAAGAGGAGTTAGAAAAGGTGGAAATCGTATTCTCTAAACTATAATTCGTGAACATCATGTAAATTCCTGCTTTTCTATTCAAATTAAGCCATCTTTTTCAAAAAAAGATGGCTTTAATTTTTCATGGCAACAAAAAAGACACGCTCCGAATTATTTTGCGGTGGTTGCTCTTTAAAATCTGCATTGATTTCAAGAAGTTTAAAACCGGACTCAACTAACCAGGAGGAATATTGCTCTACAGGATAGGTTCGTTGGATGTGGAGTTCGTCATAACGATCATATTTACCGCTTTTTTCATCTAAAACGAAAAAGCTTAGCTCATGTTCCACACTATTCGAGCCTTCACCCGGGAAACTATTCCAAATATAGGAAATTTCATCTTCATTTATAGCAAAAGTTTGATTAACAAACACTTCTGAAACTTTATAGATGGAATGGACATCAAAAATCAATAGGCCACCGACCTTTAATGCTCGGTGTGCATGGTATAAGGTGGCTTTAATCTCCTCTTCCGTTTCGAGATAGTTTAAAGAATCACAAAAAATTCCTATGATGTCCGTGTTCTCGACACCCTCCATCGCCGCCATATTTTGCTGATAAAAAGGGATTTGCAGACCGGCTTCTGCTGCTTTCATTTGTGCAACAGCGAGCATATCTTCGGATAAATCAATTCCGGTTACTTGGAAGCCTTCTTTTGCAAAACGAACGGAAAGTTCCCCGGTTCCGCAGGCTAAATCCAGCATTCTGTTTCCTTGGATTCCGTATTTTAACATTTTGTTTTTTACATACTGAACCCAATCATCATACGGTGCATCCCTCATTAATTCATCATACAAATAGGCAAAATGTTCGTAGCTCATGAATTCAACTCACTGAGAATATCCATTTTTGGAGCGTCGCCCCATAAACGTTCCAAATTGTAGTAGCTTCTTTCATCACGATGGAATACATGTGCTACAACATCCCCAAGATCAATGAGGACCCATCTTGCTTCATCAAAGCCTTCCATTCTTTTGACATCATATCCCTTTTCCATTGCTTTTTCTCTGATTTCTCGTGCAATCGCCTGTACTTGTTTATCCGAATTTCCGTGACAAATAACAAAGTAATCAGCAATTAAAGAGATCCCTTTCATATCAAGAGCGATAATCTCTTCCGCTCTCTTATCATCTGCCGCTTTTACAGTAAGTTTCAATAATTGTTGATTATCCATTTAATCAATCCTTCCATTTTTGAAGTAACTCTTTTAAACGTGGCTGTTAATTAGCACTCCCATCAACAGATGAAAATTCACATCATTCCTTAACCAATTGACCCTTTAACTAAATCGTTATAAGTAAAAAACGTTTCCGGATAGACCGTTTGATTTTTTTTCATTAAGAAAAAAATCGTGTTTTGGACTGCCTTTATTAAGGCTTGGTTTAGATTATTTTGGGCCATTTCCCTCACTTCATCAACACCTGGAAAATGCCGGCCGGGTTCAATATAGTCCGCCAAATATACAATCTTTTCGAGCAAGGTCATTCCCGGTCTACCCGAGGTATGATATCGAATAGCATCAAGTATTTCACGATCCGTAAGCCCGGCTTCTATTTTTGTAAGATAAGCTCCTACAGGGGCATGCCACAGCTCAGCATTATATTCAAGTAAATCCTGCGGATATCCTTGTGACACTATAATCTCTCTCATTTCCTCTTTTGGGCGGAATTTCGCGTAATCATGAAAAATGGCTGCCAGTTCTGCTTTTTTTACATCGGCACCATATTGGTTGGCAAGGCTAATTGCCGTTTCCATTACCCCCAATGTATGTTGATACCGGTGCTCCGTTAATTGAACTTTTACAAGTTTTAAGGCTTCTTCACGTTCCATATAACTGTTTCTCCTCAATATATTGAATAACCGCATCAGGTAACAGATAACGAACCGTTTTCCCATTTTCAAGCCGTTCTCTGATCATGCTAGAAGATACATCCATTGCTGGCACATCAACGTATAGAACGGGATAGTCTGAATGGTGATTATACGCTGGTCGTTTTACGCCAACGAATTGAACCAACTTTACCAAATCCTCTACTTTATACCATTTCGGGAGGTACTCAATCATGTCAGCACCTATAATAAAGAAAAACTGGTAGTCCGGATATTTAGTGGAAAGCAAACTCATTGTATCAAAAGTATAGGACGGACCTTCCCTCTCTAGTTCAATCGATTGAATCTTGAAATCTGGATGAGTTTGCGTGGCCAGCTCAAGCATCTTCAAGCGGTGTTCATTACTAACAAAACCCGATTTTTTTTTATGTGGAGGCTCCTGGTTTGGCATGAACCAGATTTCATCAAGATGGAGTGAGCCCAAAACTTCATTGGCAATCAATAAATGTCCATTGTGTGGTGGGTCAAACGTTCCACCTAAAATTCCAATCTTCCTCATGCCAGACCTCCAAATCATTACGGCAGAATAATTTGTTTATGTTCTACTGACTCCTTATATAACACAATCGTATTCCCAATAATTTGCACTAATTCAGCATTCGAACCATCGGCCAATTGCTCCGCAACTACTGTCTTATCCTCATCACAGTTCTGCAACACACTCACTTTTAACAGCTCTCTTGCTTCAAGTGCATCAGTAATTTGTTTCACCATATTTTCATTTACTCCACCTTTTCCCACTTGAAAAATTGGATCCAGATGGTGAGCCTTTGAACGTAAAAATCTTTTTTGTTTACCTGTTAACATGTACTGCCTCCTAGTTGTTTTAACACCATATTTCTCATTCTTTTTACATCAGGAAAGATGCCAGTCCATTTTTCAAATGCTAAAGCACCCTGATATACGAACATTTCAATCCCATTTTGTATACGTGCTCCCTTATGCTCCGCTTCTTGTAAAAACTTCGTCTGCAGTGGATTATAAATGATATCACAAACCAATGCTTGATGTTTAATCACAGAAAGATCGAGTGGGCACTCCATCGTTTTAGGCGCCATACCAATCATGGTTGTTTGGACAATTAAGTCGTATTTCTCCATGTTTTTTCCAGCATCTTCGAGGGAGAGAGCAATGGATGAAGATTGATAAGGACAATCATCAATTAGGCTTTCTGCCTTGCTTACTGTCCTATTGGCAATATCAATCTCGACAGCACGTTCCTTGGCGAGGGTAAAATAGATCGCTCTTGCGGCCCCTCCGGCACCTATCACAAGAATGTTTTTTCCTTCAATAGAAGGAAGCTCATTCATTAACCCTTGTAAAAATCCCGGCCCGTCGGTATTATAGCCTATCAATTTGCCATCCTCATTAACCACTGTGTTAACTGCCCCAATATCGGCTGCTAATTCGTCAACACCGTCTAGGAAAGGAATAATGCCGCTTTTATGTGGAACCGTCACGTTAAATCCGCCAATACCAATTGCTTTTAGCCCTCTTACAGCATCCTCAAGCTGTTCAGCTTTAACTAGGAATGGCATATAATGGCCATCGATTTGATAGTAGGAAAATAAATCATTATGCATAACCGGTGACATGGAATGTCCAATTGGATCTCCTATAACGGCATATAATTTTTTCACTTTTCTCCTCACCTAACTTTTTATATAAGCGATTTGCGGATTAGCGCTTGAACACCTTTCGGAACAAACGCATTCACTTTCACTCCGGGTTCATTAACAGTCACCCAGCCAAGCCCGGAAAATACAACATCTGTTTTGGCTTCCTTTATAGTAAATTCATGTTTTACTAACTCGGGAAATGTTTTTAAATGTTCCTTCCCTGGAGGAGTCAGCATTTCCCCAACATGCTTTTCATAAAGTTCATCTGCATTTTCAGTTTTGGTTCGGTGAATGTTCAAGTCATTAGAAACATAACAAACAAATGAGTTCCTTCCGCCGCTAACAAAGTCAAAACGTGCCAACCCGCCAAAAAATAGGGTTTGTCCTTCATTTAATTGAAACACCTTTGGTTTAATTTCCTTTTTAGGCGTAATCAATTTCAATTCATTTTTATCAACAAAGTGTGCCATTTGATGATGATTAATGATTCCCGGTGTATCAGTGAGAGCTTTTCCATCATCAAGTGGGATTTTTATAATATCCAGTGTTGTTCCCGGAAAATGCGAGGTGGTTATCACATCTCCTTCCCCGGTGACTTCTTTGATAATACGGTTAATAAATGTTGATTTCCCGACATTGGTGCATCCTACGATATAAACGTCTTTACCATCTCTGTATTCGTCAATCGCTGCTGCTGTTTCTTGAATCGACCACCCTTTTCCGGCACTTACCAGAAATACTCCTTCAGGTCTTAACCCAAGTTCTTTTGCTTCCTGCTTCATCCAATTAACCAATTTATGATGTTTTACAGACTTCGGTAGCAAATCCACTTTGTTACCGACAAGCAGGACTTTATTTTTACCAACAAAGCGATGTAATCCTGGCAGCCAACTTCCATTAAAATCAAAGATATCAACAATCATAACAATTAAGGCATCTTGACTGCCAATTTCATTCAAAATCTTTAAAAAATCATCGTCTGTCAAATTTACGTCCTGAACTTCATTATAATGCTTTAATCGAAAGCATCTTTGGCAAATAATTGCTTCTTTCTCCAAGGCGGATGCCGGTGCGTAGCCCAGTTGTTCAGGGTCTTCGGACTGAACTTTTACACCGCAGCCCATACATACATATTGATGTTCACTCAAACTTTAATCCTCCCATTGCAGCATCCCTTTTTTGCGGAACCAATTTAAGATGCGCCGTTCCACAAAACGGTTAAATTTGGTAGCCAAGCCATCTGTTTGTGCGACTGGTACCACTAAAATTGTATGAAAACCGCCACGATTTCCTCCAAGCACATCTGTTAGCAACTGATCACCAATGACCACTGCTTCGTCTTTGTTTAGCTCCATTTGTGACAATGCCTTATTAAAGGCTGGAATCATTGGCTTTTTTGCTCTAAAAATAAATGGAATTTGAAGGGGATCAGCGAATGCCTTAACTCTTTCTTCATTATTATTAGAAACAATCGTAATCAGTATATTATTTTTTTTCATTTCCTCAAACCATTCAATTAAACGGGGCGTTGCGCTTGGTCGATCCCATTCCACAAGAGTATTATCTAAATCGGTGATAATACCTTTTACCCCGCGCGCCTTTAATTGATCAGGTTTTATCTCAAAAATGCTCTTAACATGTTCATTAGGCAAGAATTGTTTTAACACTGAGTCAGCACCTCATTAACTTCGAAATCATTCATGTACCATCATAACTAATTTTTATCATTGATTCAAAAGAAAAGGGAAATATGGCTTTTTTTTATTGTAGAAAAAAATATTTTTCGACAAAACCCAACCTTTTCAGCAATTGTGGATAAAGTTATTAACATTATACCCAAGGAATCAAGTACCTTTTCATTCTTTATAAACAATGTACTCACAAGTTATCCACTTGTTCTTGTGGATATATAAGGTCATTGTCCTTCAGGAATAAATTTGGTAGATTTAGGGTACACCAACTGAACATACCATTTTATGTCAGAACTATTAATCACAGAACTATTTTTATTCAAATCGGAGGTGGATCTGACATGCGTAAACTGTCAGATGAATTATTGATTGAATCTTATTTTAAAGCCAGGGAACTAAAGTTGTGTCCTGAATTTATTCATCTTATTGAATCGGAAATTCGCCGCCGTTCCTTATCCATTAATATCAAAAAGTCTTCCTAATCATATTATTGCCCAAGATGGGCTTTTCTTTTTGTTAAAAAGAAATCGGCGCTGCCCACGCGCCGGTTAACTTTTTCTTAGGATTCCTAATCTTTCTCCCACTTTGATTTCCGTCGGGATATTAATTTGTGAATCAAGCTTAAATGAATCTTTCTCAAATAGTAGAACGACTGTGGAACCAAAACTAAAATAAGCCATTTCCTTCCCTTTTTCCAATTCAGACCCTTCATGAGTTGTTTCAATTGAGTTTACGAACATCGCCCCGACCTTTACAAGGGTAACATGCCCAAATGACGTTTTTACCTCAGTGATAACTCGATAATTTTTGGCGAGTGTTCGAACCCCATATTTTAAGCCCCATTTATTAACGGGGTATGACTTTTTCCCCAAAGTCCATTGATTTATAACCGTACCATCCACCGGGCTATGGATACGATGGTAATGACTTGGACTTAAATATAAAATCATATATGTACCATTCAAATATTTCTGTAATACCTCTCGATCTCCTAGCATCTCATCAATGGAGTAGATTTTCCCCTTTACAAGTATATCACTTGTTTCTGTTATCGGTCCGACGTCTTCAATAACCGCATCGACTGGACTGACGACGGAATTAGCATCCGAATCAATATTTCTCGCATCGCTTTTTAATTTTCGAATAAACAGATCATGCAGTGTCGGAAATTCATGTAATGGTTGAAGCATTTCAGTCTGATTAATATGGTAAGCTCTAGCGAAAATTGGCACCATAAATCGACTCACTGATGAACGGGAAAACTTTTTTAAAATAACAGATGTCGATTTCCCATTTGTCAGTTCAATTAACAGTCGGTAAAAAGGTTGTAACATTAGATGACCCCCAAATAGTGTAAAAATACTCTTTACGAATAGACATAAAACCC
Source organism: Neobacillus solisequens (assembly GCF_051233465.1). Taxonomy (NCBI): domain Bacteria; kingdom Bacillati; phylum Bacillota; class Bacilli; order Caryophanales; family Bacillaceae; genus Neobacillus; species Neobacillus solisequens. The sequence goes on from NZ_JBKFGJ010000014.1 coordinate 66,414, forward strand.
TTAAAATTAAATATTATAAAATAAAATGAGATTTCCTTCCAGTTTGAAAGGAGTGGTGTGGAGAATGTTTTTGCTTGATGTGCTTGATCAGACTATAAAGAAGTTAAAGTCGCAAACAGCCAATGTCATTACTTTGGCCAATTTAGCATTAGGTGGTTTTGCGATTATCTTCGGACTTCATGGCAATTTACGATTAAGTTTGCTCCTTATTTTTGTTGCAGCATTAGCTGATCGTTTTGATGGAATGATTGCCCGTAAATTTAATATTGAATCAGAACTAGGGAAACAATTAGATTCCATGAGTGATATTATATCATTCGGGGTCGCACCTGCACTATTACTATATCAAGGTATTTTACATGAATTTGGCGGACCGGGTTCATTTTTCACTGTTTTCTATATTGGCTGCGGTGCCTTTAGACTGGCACGATTTAATATTACAGAAAGCAATGGGTACTTTACCGGCTTACCGATTACTGCTGCAGGAGTCATCGCGACACTGAGCTTTTTGACGATCCCCTATGCTCCACCCGAGTTATTTTTATTTATTATGATCATATTATCCTTCCTTATGGTCAGTACCTTTAAACTAAAAAAAGTGTGATCTTACATCTTACAAGACTTGCTTAAGCCTCAGGGCGGGCAAGTCTTTTCACTTTGAAGGTATAAAAGGTCTGGCTTTGAAAATTGTCTAGCTCCAGCGCCCTAGCGGCTAGTGTCCTTCGCTCTCCGCCCTACGATAAGTCAACATCGAATCACCTCCAGCTCTTCGTGTTTCCTTTATCTCAGTTGGAGAGACTCCACAAGGAATGCTTCGGGAGCATTGCATCGCACGAAGGAAAAGCGTTAGCTCTTTCAAGGAGGCCATACGCCGCTGACCAGGGCGCTTGCGCTTTTCTAATATCTTAGCACTAATTTGAAATAAAAATTTCTGGACAGACACAATTTCCTGTTTTCTTCATAGGAATTAGTAATAGGCTAAAGTCCAATAACGGGGGTGGATATGGATGTCTGGAATCTTGACAGCTCTTGGATATTTAGTAAAGGAATTTTTATTTCTGGTATCCTATGTAAAAAACAATGCTTTCCCGCAACCCCTATCCGCTGCAGATGAAAGGAAATACCTGCGCTTAATGGCAGAGGGGGATTCACATGCACGCAATTTGTTAATTGAGCATAATCTAAGACTTGTCGCGCATATTGTCAAAAAGTTTGAAAATACCGGCGAGGATTCCGAGGATTTAATCTCAATTGGAACCATTGGGTTGATCAAGGCGATTGAAAGTTACTCAGAAGGAAAAGGAACCAAACTAGCCACATATGCCGCTCGGTGTATTGAAAACGAAATACTTATGCATTTACGAGCTCTTAAAAAAACAAAAAAGGATGTTTCCTTGCATGATCCCATCGGGCAAGATAAAGAAGGAAATGAGATATCTTTGATTGATGTATTAAAATCAGAATCAGAAGATGTCATTGACACGATCCAGTTAAATATGGAATTGGAGAAAATCAGAAAATACATTGAGGTGCTCGATGATCGGGAAAAAGAGGTCATTGTTGGGCGATTTGGGCTGGATTTGCAAAAAGAAAAAACACAGCGTGAAATTGCCAAAGAACTCGGAATCTCTCGAAGCTATGTATCACGAATTGAAAAACGGGCATTAATGAAAATGTTTCACGAATTTTATCGAGCTGAAAAGGAACGGAAAAAGAAGAATTGAGCCGATTATTTCGGCTCTTCTTTTTTACCACCTTTTATTAACATTTCCCAATTAATTCCGCCGTCATTTGACGCATAAAGATCATTTTTATAAGTAGTAAATGCGATTTGATTATGGTTTTGGGGATTAACTGCTAAATAGGTAATCGGATTTTCATAATCTAGGGATGGAAAGTTTAATTCAGCTTGTTTGCCAGTTGCGGGATTCATCAACTTCAGCATAATTTTGTTATTTTCCACGCTTGAAAAAAGAATAGTATCACCTGTAAAGGTAAGGGCTGTGACCATATTTGGATCGGTTATTAATTTCATTGTATGGCCGTTATCGGTCGAATAATAGATTCCTGACCGTGTAGCCATAGCTATTACATTCGCTTTTTCAGGATGAACCGCAAGCATCCCCATTGAATCAGCACTAAAGCCATTAAACTCACATTGGTTCCACGTTTTCCCCTTATCTAGCGAATAATTAACCCCGGGACGTAAACCATTCTTCGACTGGTCACTGATGACATAAATCCCGTTACCTTCGTAGCTTGCAGCCATAAATACAAAATTAATTTTTCCATAGAGAGCTAATTTTTCTAACGATTGTCCCTGGTTTTTACTTTCAATTATACCAAGCGGGTCCTTCAAATCAGTCCCCTTTTGAGGCTGCCCACTGGCTATGAATCCGTCCTTAATAGCCTGAAATCCAAAATATCTATGATTGTTTACCGTGGTTTCTAACCAACTGTGATCTTTATACATTTTTAGCCCTTTATTGGTAGCTACATAGAGTGCGCTGTCATTGCCCGGATAGCCAATCCCATAAAAACGGCTAATATTAAAGGATTGCGCATTTACAATGGCGAATTTCCCTTGTACATCTACTGTCTTTTTCCCGGTGTTTTTAGGTGTTGACTCCGTATTTGAACAGCCTGCGGCCAAAATAACCAGTAGAGTAATAAATATGAACATAACTTTTCTTTGAGCCTTCAACATGATTTCCCCCTGGAATTACATATTAAACTTAAAATATGGAGAATGCGATCGTTTCCATCCACTTATACCGTAGAATCCTTTCGATTGTCAAATGATAAAGTTTATATGCTCCGCAATAACCTAATACGTTAGGCTGATGATGACATAGAATAATAATAAGAAGAAGAGAAAGGAGGATTTCTACATGCCTTATGGTTATGCGTACGGTTATCCTGCTCCTTACTCTGCATATCCCGGCAGAAGCGGCGGTGTATGGTTTGCAGTTCTAATCGTTTTATTTATCCTTTTACTTATTTTTGGCGCCTGGTGGTGGTATACCAGCTTTTATTAAAAGAAGTAAGCTTGTGCATTCTGCATAAGCTATTTTTGTGGCTCTAAAAATAGATATTTCGAAAGAGGAAACATATAATGAAATGGTAAAGATATAAAGGGGGTACATATATGACAACTGATACCTATTCAGAGGTGTGGAATCTGGACGTATTTTTTCCTGGGGGAAGCCGTTCGGCTGAATTTCAAGAACATTTACGGCAAACAGAAGAGTTGATTAAGAAATTCGAAGCAAACGTCAACAGCTGGCGACCGGCCAATTCGCTTGAAGACGTCAACTATTTACAGAAATTGATCACTGATATAGAGAATTCTGCCCAGAAATTGGAACAAGCTCGATCCTTTATTGACTGTTTACTTGCCCAAAATACAGGGGATAAACAATCTTATTCCCTTGATTCAAAAATAACTAGCCTTAATGCTAGCTTCCAAGCCGCGCTGGGCTCACTGGATATTTTGCTGACTTCAATTGATGAAGAGGTTTGGCACAAAATAGTCGATACAGAAGCTTTAAACGAGCTTGCGTTTGTGTTAACGGAAAGTCGAGAACAAGCGAAAGAAAAGCTATCTAAAGAAGAAGAGGCTTTAATCAACGCCTTGGAAGTGGATGGGTACCATAGCTGGGGACAGTTGTATGACCTCATTGTCAGCCAAATTAAAGTAGCGGTTAAAGAAGACGGGGACAAGAAATTATTATCAGTCGGTCAAGCCCATAACAAGTTTTCCTCCACCGACCGCCGAGTGCGTGCAACGGTTTTTAAAAATTGGGAAGAGGCATGGGGAGATCAAGCTGAATTCTTAGCAAAAACCTTAAACCATCTTTCAGGATTTCGGTTAAGCGTATACGAAAAAAGAGGCTGGGAAGATGTCTTAAAGGAACCACTCAGCATAAACCGCATGGAAAAGAAAACACTTGAAACAATGTGGACCGTTATTACTGAAAACAAGCAGAAGCTCGTTCAATACCTTGAGAGAAAAGCTAAACTATTAGGAATTGAAAAACTCAGCTGGTTTGATTTGGAGGCGCCGTATGGCAATAATGATTCAAAGGTCTCCTATCAAGAAGGTGCTGACTTCATTGAGCGGAATTTCGCTCATTTCGGTGATAAAATGGCTGCATTCGCGAAACAAGCCTTTGAAGAGCAATGGATTGAAGCAGAAGACCGCCATGGAAAAGCACCCGGTGGTTTTTGTACGTATTTACCTGAAAGCAAACAATCTCGCATATTCATGACTTATTCCGGCACCCCGTCAAATGTATCGACATTAGCGCACGAACTTGGTCATGGCTTCCATTCCTATGCGATGAGAGAGCTCCCTTACCTTAATTGTAACTATGCAATGAATGTCGCTGAAACGGCCTCAACATTTGCCGAAATGATTGTAGCCGATGCTTCCGTAAAAAATGCCAAGAACGAAGAAGAAAAATTAGCCCTGTTGGATGATAAAATTCAACGTACAGTTGCACTGTTAATGAATATCCATGCACGATTTATTTTTGAAACACGTTTTTATGAGGAAAGAAAGCATGGAACGGTTTCCACTGATCGATTAAATGAAATCATGCTTGGGGCCCAAAAAGAAGCATATTGTCATGCCTTGGAAGAATACCATCCGTTATTCTGGGCATCTAAATTGCACTTTTTTATAACAGACGTTCCGTTTTATAACTTCCCATATACCTTTGGATATTTATTCTCACTAGGAATTTACGCGCAGGCATTAGAAGAGGGGAAAGGCTATGAAGAAAAGTACATTGCCCTCTTGAAGGATACTGGGTCTATGACAGTGGAAAGTCTCGCAAAGAAGCATCTTCAGGTTGATTTAACGGAAAAGGATTTCTGGGAGAAAGCTGTTCACATTTGTATAGAGGATATTAATGAATTCCTACATTTGACTGAAAATAAATAAAACACCAAAAAGCATCGGCCATTTGTACGACCGATGCTTTTTCTTATTCTTCCGCACTTAATTCCGCTGTAATAACTAAACCAATCGCCCCAGTAATTACTAATGCCATTACCATTAATAACATGTTCTCCACCCCTTTTGAAGATGCTGGATTATTTACTTTTAATTTATCATATTTTCACAGTATCAATCTTAGGGATATATGAACAATTTGTTAACGAAACATGGTAACTCTTTGCAATAAATTCATTTAGGATATTATATTATTTCTTTTTCAAACTTTTGAAAATAAGTGACAATAATAAACAATGCAACGGCATTCTTTTACCTCCTACGTTCGTATTTCCGCTAGGTGGTATCTTTCATACCCCAAATGCTGTCTCCTCGGCCTTTTAATTTATAAAACATAAGTAAAACCACCTTTCTTTTCTCAATTAAAAATCATTTTGTTATTACATATAACGGTAGAGTGTTGAATATTGACGATCTTTGTTTTCTTCATATAGCTTTTCTACCATCTCTTGGTGCAAAGCCTCTTCAAGGCTTTTTTGCCGTCTTGCGATCGTAATAGTTAAAAACAAAATATTTAGGGTCATGTTGTCTCACTTCCTTTTTATTCCCCTTAAAATTAGATAAATGGACGAACAGTCATTTGACGATCCTTATGTTCTTCATAAAGCTTATCGACCATTTCCAGACGAATGGCTTCGTTTAGGTCAACAGTTCGTTTTTTAATGGTAATGCTGAAAAATAAAATATTTAGTGTCATGATTATTCACTTCCTCTTTTTAGTCACCTTTAAGATTAGACAAATTGACGCATAGTCATTTGACGATCCTTGTGTTCTTCATAAAGCTTTTCAACCATTTCTTGATGAATGGCATCATCCAGGTTAACTGCTTGTTTTTTAATTGTAATACTGAAAAATAAAATATTCAGAGTCATGGGTTCCCACCTCCTAAAAGATTGTTGTTGTCTCACAACAATTTCTAATTTATGCCAACCATATCCTGATTGCTCTTAAAAAGGGCACAAAAAGGCCGCAAGAAGTCACTTCCTTGCGGCCGGTCTTTTTTAGGCACAAAAATACCGCAAGGCGTCATTCTCCCTGCGGCATGGATATGTATAAGCACTTAATAAAAATTAAGCAATCCATTCCAATCTGGTCGAATGCATGATATTCACATATAAAGTTGTAGCACTTGCGTATGGGTTAGTATTCAATAACATCATCTTCTTCGACCTCCTTTTGGAATTTTTTACTTACTACGGCAATTATATCCACTCATACAGTATTTGTAAACCACTTTATGGAATTTCTTTTAAATTAGATTAAAAGCCCACAAAAAAAGCGCTCCCTATGAAAAAAGGAGAACGCTTATTTTTTCGATAAATAATCTTGGCCTTCTTCTGATTTTAGCAGTTTTAAGTAGCACTGCTTGGAAAGTGTGAAAAATAAAATGGACGCCGCCATAAAAGACGTTGAACCAATCATCAACACATCCCTGTCCATTTCCGTCTTAGCATCAGATGGTATAATCAATCCAAAATAAAAGAAGATACCGAATACTAACAGTACTATGCCGAATCGTTTAAAATCCACCATACGTTCATAAAGTGACTTCACCTTTTGTTTCATCCTCATCACCTGCTTCTCTTAAACTACAACCCTACTGTACCACAGAACTGTTTATCATTCTTTATGTAAATATTAGTAAAAAGGTGACAGGCACCAAGTGAAAAAATCACATGGTGCCTGTCACCTTTACTGCTATGATCCAAGTGCTTCCGTTAGGTCTTCTATCAGATCTTCAACATCTTCAATTCCAACTGAGATACGGACAAGGCCGTCGGTAATTCCGAGTTCAGCTCTCCGTTCTGCCGGAATAGATGCATGAGTCATTCTGGCAGGAACAGAGATAAGGCTCTCAACCGCTCCTAGACTTTCAGCCAAAGTAAAGTATTTTACTTTGCTCAGGAGTTGGTCAGCGTTTTCTCCGCTGCCAACGTCGAAAGAAATCATTCCGCCAAAGCCGCGTGCCTGTTTTTTAGCTATATCATGTCCCGGGTGTGTTTCCAGCCCAGGATAATAGACCTTTTTCACTTTTGGATGATGTTGCAAAAATTCAACAATTGCTTTTGTATTAGCTTCTGTTTCTTCCATACGAACACCCAAAGTTTTGATTCCTCTAATTAGCAGCCAGGAATCCTGAGGACCCAACACACCACCGGTGGAATTCTGTACAAAATGCAAATCTTTAGCCAACTGGTCACTATTTACGACAACCAAGCCTGCAACCACGTCACTGTGACCGCCAATATATTTGGTTGCACTGTGCAACACAATGTCTGTGCCCAGCTCTAACGGATTTTGCCAATATGGGGTTGAGAATGTATTATCAACAATTGTTAATAATCCATGCTCTTTTGCCAATTTAGATGCTGCTGCAATATCAGTTACTTTTAATAGGGGATTCGTTGGTGTTTCTATATAAATAGCTTTCGTATTTGGCCTAATTGCCTGTTTAATATTTTCCAAATCGCTTGTATCCACGAACGTTGATTCAATGCCCATTCGGTTTAGTACCTTGGTTACAACGCGGAAGGTTCCTCCATAGACATCATCTGTTAAGACAACATGATCCCCGCTATTAAACAGCATAATAACCGCTGTTATAGCTGCCATCCCTGAACCGAAGGCAAACCCTGCTGTTCCGCCTTCAATGTCTTTAATGAGCTCTTCTAGCGCATGTCTCGTTGGGTTTCCGGTTCTGGAATATTCAAAGCCTTTATGCCCTCCGACTCCTTCCTGCCTATACGTACTAACTTGATATATAGGAAAGGAAACTGCACCTGTTGCTGGGTCCTCGCTGATTCCACCATGGATTAATCTTGTTTTTCGTTTCAAAGCTAAATTCCTCCTTCAAAAATCTTCTTGCTTAAGTAGCGCTCGCTGCCATCAGGGAAAATCACAACAATATTCGTACCAGGACTTGCCTTTTCTGCCTCCAATAATGCTGCATGAAAAGCGGCACCAGAAGAACTGCCTACTAGAAGCCCCTCTTTAGCCGCTAATTCTTTGACAAGCTGAAAGGCTGCCTCATCTGTGATGCTATGAATCGCATCAAAGTAAGACGTATCCATAAACGTCGGCAAAAATTCCATCCCAATCCCTTCTGTTTTATGCGGACCTGGCTCCCCGCCATTCAATATCGAGCCCTGCGGCTCCACAATCACAGTCTTTATTTTGAAATCTTTTTCCTTTAAGTATCGTGCCGTACCCATAAAGGTTCCCCCGGAACCAGCTCCGGCAACGAAGATATCGATCCTTCCCTCAAGTTGCTCCCAAAGCTCCGGACCAAGAGTTTTATAATAAGTTGCGGGATTAGCTGGATTAGCAAACTGCTGCGGACAAAAAGAGCCAGGAATTTCCTGAAGGAGTTCCTCCGCTTTCGCAATGGCTCCCTTCATTCCCTTTTCTGTTGGGGTATTGATAATCGTGGCTCCTAAAGCTTTCATAATCGCCTGTTTTTCTGTACTGAACTTTTCTGGTACACAAAAAATTACTTTCAGACCTTTATTAATGGCAGCCAGCGCCACCCCAATCCCCGTGTTTCCTGCCGTCGGCTCAATGATCGTCCCACCTTCACGAAGCTTTCCACTGGAAAAAGCATCCTGGAGCAGCTCCATTCCCAACCTGTCCTTTACACTTCCTCCAGGGTTCATGAATTCAAGTTTCGCAAACATGCGAACACCATCAGGCAAAGAAAATTGTGTGATTTCAACTATTGGTGTATGCCCAATTAATTCATGGACGTTTTTATAAACCTTCATGTTTTCACTCCTGTGAGCTTTTTAAAGCTGCCACCATTTTCATGACCAACGTGGCAGAATTTGTTGCCGCTTTATCAATAAACTGATCAAAGGAGATTTCCGATTGCTTACCGGCAATATCTGATAATGAACGAATTATGACAAATGGAACACCAAAACGATGAGCCACCTGCGCCACCGCAGCGGCCTCCATTTCAACAGCCTGCAGGTCCGTAAATTTTGATTGAATAAATGAAACTCGCTCAGCATTTTCCATAAAGGAATCTCCTGTTACAATTAATCCTCTGACAATTTGAAAACTATTTAATTCATTTGCAGCCTCTTCAGCAATGGTAATCAGCTTCTCATCAGCTGTAAACGCAGCAGGAAGCTGTGGCACCTGACCGTATTCATATCCAAAGGCTGTTACATCCACATCATGATGGCGCACCTCTGTTGAAATAACTGCATCTCCGACATTCAATTCAGGGTTTAATCCACCTGCTGAACCTGTATTAATTACGTAATCAGGTTTATATTTTTCAAGTAAAATGGTCGTAGACATTGCGGCATTCACTTTACCAATGCCGGAACGAAGCAAAATAACCTCCGCGCCTTTCATCGTTCCAAAAGTGAATTCACAGCCGGCAACCGTTTCCTGTGTTTGCCCTTCAATATGGTCTCTTAATAAAGTCACTTCTTCTTCCATTGCACCAATAATGGCAATTTTCATGGTTTTACCTCTTTCTAATGGTCTCTACATTGTTTAATGTACCTCGGATTTTGGTAACGTATCCGCGAACACTATTTTACCATCTTTAGAAAGAATGTTAAGTAAATAACTGTGTTTTTTTAAAAATTATTCCCATATGTATACTATGATTTAAAATTAAATGTGTTTACTAGCCTAAAAGCAAAAAAAATAGAAAGACCCTTTTATAGGGCCCTTCTTAATGCTTATCTTTCTAATTCAGCTAATTCTTCCACTTTTGTTGGCATCCAGCCTTCACCATCTACCCATTTAATAAACACACGATATTTTTGCTGTTTATCCTTGGAATACACAGTGCCAACTGAAGCATTGGATGTTGATTTATCCCTTCCTAGCCAATAAACACTCATATTGCTTTGGTCTATTCCAGTTGCATATGATAGTGCACTAATCATTTCCTGCCAATCTGCGGATGTTGTATCGTATACAGGAGAATGTTCACCTGTTTGGGATGTACCAACTGGCTTCCAGGACGGGTTTTCAATCGTTTTAATCACATTGGCAGTACTACCTCCATCGGTACTAACAGCCTGTGAATCATCGGCAGTTCCTGTTGTCGTATCCTGATCCTCTTGATCATCTTTGACTTTTTCTGAATCGTTAGAAGAATTCTTTTCTTTTGTAGTGGTTGGAACTTTATTCGAATCTTTTTTAGTTGTCCTTTCCTTTTGCACAGTCTTTGAAGTCTCATGATTTGTTGATGATGCATGATCATTATCAGAAACAAAAATATTATATGCAACAATCATAATTAACACTAAAACTAATACAATTAAGCCATTTAGAATATAGTTTGTTTTTTTCCTTTTTGCCCGATAATCTGATCGTGAATTTTGATTCGCTTCATTTTTCATGTAAAACTCTCCTCCTAAAAACTAGGCTGTGAATATTCTAACATGAAATGTTGTGAACTTGAAGAAATATTCCCTATTAAAAATTCCCTATTTCCTTTTCATGAAGCATTTTCACCATATCAGCGAACAAAGAATTAACCCCACCCTCATCCTCTATAACGTCTAGATTGAAACATACTAAGGCATATTTCGGTGATTGAAATGGAAAATAGCCGGCAAACCATTTATTATGTAGTTGTTTTCCATCCAGATATTTTCCTGTTTCAGCTGTGCCTGACTTACCAGCTACTTCATCTGGCAAATCTTTAAACCATCTTCCTGTACCATTTGGATTTGTTACCACTTCTCGGAGGAGTTTCTGAAGTTTCATTGCTGTATACGGTGAAATTGAATCGCCTGATAACTCTTTTTTCGGAAAAGGTACCATTGTGGTTCCGTTTTTAAATTCAATCTTGGACACTGCCCGCACCATTTCCTTTTTCCCACCTCTGGCAATGGTGGCCATCATATTGGCTACTGCTAACGGAGTAGAACGGACTTCGTGCTGACCAATTCCGGACATGGCAACAAAATTAGCATCTTTCCTTGCTTCCTCTGACAGGAAAACCCTGCCTTTATCCTCATCAGGGAATTGTTTAAAGTCACTGGTATGATAAATATCACCATTCCACCCCACGGCACCGGTTAACGATAATCGTTCGGCATAAGTTTCGAGCATCTGTGGATTCATTTTTTGAAGTTCTCTAGCCAGTTCTCCGAATGTTTGATTACAGCTTCTTGCAAAGCTGTCGGAAAAAGTAAGCATCCCGTAATTGTATTTGTGTTCCGGTTTCCCGTTAATTTTTTTACTGCAGTCAAACATTCTCCCCGGGCTGTCGAGATTTTGATCAATTGCTGCTGCAGCGACAACTGTTTTAAACACAGAGCCGATGATTTGTTGATTTACTATTTGATTGGTCATACCGATCCCATTATATGGATTTTTTTTATTAATCAGAGGACGTGAAACAAGTGCTTCAATACTGTTATCCTCGATATTTAGAAGAACTAATCCACCCTTTTTTATTCCATACTTTTCAACCAATTCCTCTGCTTTTTCCTGTATAGTTTTATCAATTGTAGTTCGTACATTTACCGGATAAAACGGGTTGGCCGGGTCAATATATTTCACATTGATTCCAAAGAGAGGTGCTCCTCCGCCATCAACATGGTAAACAAGCTTTGATTTTCCTTCGGGCAACAGGAACTCATCAAAGCTTTCTTCGAGCCCGGTTACACCAATTAGTGTTTTCTCAGAAAGCTCTTTGTCAGGATAACGTTTGACCAATTCCTTGGGATTTTCTCCTGTTAATCCGATTAACTGTTCAGCAGGTATACTTGCCCGTTCAAACTTTTGCTCAACGGCAAATACACCGGGAATTTTGAGTGCATTGATTTTCTCCATTTGTGAAGCAGTCAATTCTATTGGTTCAGGTTCGCCGTAGGCAAATGGCTTCTTCGATGATCCTAATGCTGCTTGTATGGAGCTTTGGGAGACCCCCATTATTTCTGCTACCTTAGCCGCATTCCAATTCATTTTTTTTAAAAAAGGAAATAAGACAAGGACTCGTTCCTTTTTGTAAGTAAGCATTTCTCCATTAACGCCAAGGAAATTCCCTCTCCCGTTATCAATAACAATTTCTTGGGTTCGTTGATTAACACTCTCTTCCAGTAAATTGACGTTATGCTTGGAAAAGGCTTCCGTTTCAAATAATTGAATCTGCATTAATCTTGCTAAAAGTAGCATAAAGCCCAAAATACAAATGAACAACCAAGCAATAGCACGTTTTTTCCACATAAAAAAACACCTCGTCAAAAGTGTTGACGAGGTTTGCTTTTTTCAAACAATTATTTAATACTTACGATCTTAACTGTCATTTCTCCGCCAGGTGTTTGCACCGAGACGGTATCGCCTACTTTTTTACCAATTAGGCTTTTTGCAATTGGTGAATCGTTTGAAATTTTGCCTTCAAACGGATCAGCTTCTGCACTTCCCACGATAGAATAGGTCTCTTCATCGCCATCTGGAAGCTCAACAAAAGTGACAGAACTACCAAGTGATACTGAATCACTGGCCATTTCACTTTCCGCAATAATTTTGGCATTACGAATCATATTTTCTAAGGTAGTTATTCTACCTTCAACAAAGGCTTGTTCTTCTTTTGCAGAATCATACTCAGAGTTTTCTGATAAATCACCGAAGCTACGGGCGATTTTTATTCTTTCCACCACTTCTTTACGTTTAACCGTTTTCAAATACTCAAGCTCTTGCTCAAGCTTTTCTTTTCCAGCTTGTGTCATTGGAAATACTTTTTCAGTTGCCAAAATCCTCACTCCTTCTAGTCTTCACAAAACCCCATAGAATTGTGTATGTCCATTATGTAAAGTTTATGCCAATTAATGCATAAGACATAGTAGCGCGTCCTAAATGGGTCAGGGCGCGCAACTACCTATCCATCCTCACATGAATCAGGATTATCTTTTGCTATTGTTTCATAAAATTGATTTTTGTTCAAGAATTGTTTGTATTTTCGTTACCATTAAATCAATTGCCACATAGTTTTGTCCGCCTTCTGGGATAATCACATCGGCATAACGCTTTGTCGGTTCAATAAATTGGTTGTGCATAGGACGGACCACATTTATATATTGCTCAATAACCGAATCAAAAGTACGACCACGCTCTTGGATATCACGGGTTAACCGGCGGATAATCCGTAAATCAGCGTCTGTATCCACAAATAATTTAATATCCATTAAATCGCGGAGGCGCTCATCTTCTAAAACCAAAATGCCTTCTAGAATAATGACATCCTTTGGTTCAACTGGAATAACCTCTTCTGAACGGGTATGGATCGTATAATCATAGACTGGCTTATCGATTGGCTCATAACGCAATAGCTTCTTAATATGTTCAATCAGCAAATCATTATCAAATGCCAGCGGATGATCATAATTTGTTTTCAAACGTTCTTCAAACGGCAAATCACTTTGGTCCTTATAATAATAATCCTGCTCAATAATTAATATAGAATGACCTTTAAAACTCTCATAGATGGCTTTTGTCACACTTGTTTTTCCGGAGCCAGAGCCGCCGGTAACACCAATAACAACTGGTTTGCGCATCAAGTTAGTTCTCCTTTCGCATCATGTTGTTAGGGTAAACCGGTTTTTCCATTTTAAATTGTACAATTTGAAGCGGATGTCTTGCAGCGTCCAGTTCATTCCCTTTTTCATCCCAAATTTTATCAATAACATGAGTGAAGTTTTGAATTTCTGGTCCAAAGAATTCCACTTCATCCCCCGGTTTAAAATGATTACGCTGCTGCAATGTAACCATTTGTGTATCAGGATTATAATTCAATACAAGCCCGACAAATTCAAACGTTGTCTTTTTGCTATGATTACCAAACATTTGCTCTTTATACCCTGGAACCCCTTCAAAAAATGCTGGAGCTGTTTCACGGTTTGCGCATTTGTCCAATTCCTCTAGCCACTCTTTCTTAATGACAAAGTTATCGGGATCCGCACAATAAGCATCAATGATCTTACGATACACACTGACAACCGTAGCAATATAGTGAATCGATTTCATCCTGCCTTCAATTTTTAAACTGTCTATCCCCAACTCAATCATTTTAGGAATGGACTGTATAAGGTTTAGATCTTTTGGACTCATTGCAAATGGTGATTCATTCTCATTGAATAAAGCTACCTCTTGATTATCACTGCCTTCTAATTGATATAGGTCGTAGTCCCATCGGCAGGATTGACAGCAACCACCGCGGTTTGAATCTCTCGCAGTCATATGATTGCTTAACGTACAGCGGCCAGAATAGGCAATACACATCGCCCCATGAATAAAGGTTTCAATTTCAATATCAACCTTTTCTTTCATTTCTCTTATTTCCTCAGCACTGGTTTCTCGAGCTAGAACTACCCGTTCAAGACCTTCTTCCTTCCAAAATTGAACGGCTTTCCAGTTAGAAAGGGATTGTTGCGTACTTAAATGAATTTCAATTTCCGGAGCAATTCGGCGACAGGTCTCGATGATGAGCGGGTCAGCAACAATAATCCCTGCAACACCGGCCTCTTTTAGACCGTAAAGGTATTCTTCTAACCCTGAAATATTTTCATTATGGGCATAAATATTCGTGGTGACATAGATTTTGGCGCCGTATTTCTTCGCAAATTCTACGCCTTCCTTCATTTCTTCTTGTGAAAAATTATCTGCATTGGAACGAAGTCCATATTCTTGACCGCCAATAAATACAGCATCGGCACCATACTGGACAGCAATTTTTAATTTTTCAAGATTTCCTGCAGGTGCAAGGAGTTCGGGCTTCTTCACTATGACACGTTTACCGTCAATGATTTCGGAGATTTTATCTTTTACAATACTCATACATGAACCCCTCCCTTTTTTAATAAACGGTTTCCTTGAAAAAGAAACCTGTATCTAATGAACGGTTTACGGGCTGAATTTCCTCGATTCTTTCAAGCAGTTCGTCCTTTTGTTCTTCGTATAGATCCGGGGCTTCAAAGAATAAATCGATTGCTTTCCGATAGGCCTTTGTTACTTCAAGAATATATTCCGGGCTTTTTAGTATGCCATCGATTTTAAAAGAGTCAACACCAGCCTCAAGCATATCCTGAAGCTCGTCAATAATGCACATATCATTAGGACTCATGATATGAGTACCATTTTCATCTTCGAAAATAGGATATTTATTCCCTCGTTCTTTGTCATGTAGGAACATGTTTTTTTGTTGTTTACGATTTTCAATCTCCATCGCTTTTCCCTGATATTCAAAATAATTGCCTAATAGGGAACGTTTCGATTGAAACATACAACTCATTCCGTGAACCTGAACTTCAATTTCAACTTCGGCATTTTCTTTCACTTCAACAATGGAATCCATATTAATTTCACGGGCCAGCACGGCTCTCTTAGCCCCTTTTCTGCCCCAATAGTTGCAGGTATACCAGTTTGTACCTGTTGTTTCGGTACTCCAATGCAACTTCATTTCTGGAGCCGCTTCTCGGGCTGCCATTAACACAGCGGGATCACCGAAAATAATACCATCAGCATTTGCATCCGCAACAAAACGTATATAATCGTCAAGTTCCTCAATTTTTTCATTATGGAAAATGGCGTTCATTGCAACATATACAATCTTGCCTTTAGAATGTGCCAGTTCAATTGCCTGCTTCACTTCTTCTCTGCTAAATTCACCTGCCAAGCGCAGTCCGTATCGCTGTTCACCAATAACAAATGCGTCCGCTCCGGCCTCTGCCAAAGGCAAAATGTCGTCAACAGAGATGGGTGTAACTAATAGCTCTGGTTTCTTCATTTTTGCTCACCTCTTCTTTTGCTAATCGCGACCCCATCCCCCACTGGAAGAATCACTGAGTGATAGTCGGGATGACTCATTAACCAACGGTTAAACTCATTAATTTTTTTTACAAGGTTTCGCGTACGCTTGGATTCAATTTCCGGCTCAGCTACTAAACCTTTAAATAGAACGTTATCGGTGATGATTAATCCGTCCGATGTAAGATATTTGGAATAGATTTCAAAGAATTTTTTATATTGCCCTTTTGCCGCATCAATAAAAATGGCATCAAAAGGAGCATGGGGTTTCACTTGATCTTCAAGCTCCAAGGCATCACCTTGAATAAGGTTGATTTGGTCATTGTGAGTCGAGCGACTGATAAATTCTTTAGCAACTATCATTCTTTCCTCATCACGTTCAAGGGTTACGATTTGGCCATCCTTTGGAAGAACCTCAGCCATTCTTAAGGCAGAGTAACCGATTGCTGTGCCTACTTCTAAAACCTTCTTAGAACGATGGATTCGGAGCAGTTGTAGCATGGTTTCAATTCCGGCAAGCTCCATGATTGGAACATTATGCTGGTTTGCATATTGCTCCATTTCAAGAAACAAAGGATCCCGCTCGTTTATTAGGCCTTCTATATAAGAATGCAGCTTCTCATTTAACAAGCTGCCCTCACCTCTTTTTCCTTTAAAAGCATTCTTGCCAAATAAATGCTCTTTAGACATAAAAAATAGCGTTCACAGAAAATGACGCACAATTCTCCATTGAATTGGAGATACTGCTCATAAGTTACCGTGAGTGACGCTATGGTTTCCTTATTAAACACTTGAACCATTTTAACATAAATTAAGAGGGAATGCTATTGATTCCCTCTTTGTCTATATTATTTTTTATTGGAAATATATTTTGCCTTTGCCAGATTATGCTCTTCCAGTGTTTTTGAAAAAATTATGTCACCTGTGTCTGTTGCCAAGAAATAAAAATAATCTGTATCCGCTGGTTTAAGTACTGCTTCAATTGATGATTTGCCAGCATTGGAAATTGGTCCCGGAGGCAAACCAGTATTTTGATAGGTGTTATAAGGTGATTCAACTTCTAAATCCTTATACACCACTTTTTCCTTATGTCTACCCTGGGCATATAATACAGTAGGGTCTGTCTGTAGCGGCATTCCTTTTTTTATTCGATTATAAAAGACGCTAGCAATCTTTTTACGATCCGTTTTGGCAGTTGCTTCCTCTTCTACTAACGATGCCATTGTCAACATTTGGTGGACTGATTGTTTTTTCTTGTCCATATCATCGGTATAATCGGCTAATACCTCGCGAGTTTTATCGAGCATGGCGTAAACCATTTCATCAACGGATGGATTTGGTTTAAAGAAAGAATAAGTTGCCGGGAACAGGTACCCTTCCAAAGGATATTTGACAGAAGGATTCAAGATTTCATTAGTAAAGATGTCCGGATATTTGGTCATAATCGTTTGGATAAATTCTCTGTTATTTAATTTATTCATAATATCTGCCGGATTTTGTTTCGTAGCATTCGCCATTATGGCGGCAATATCCGTTAGTTGTTTTCCTTCAGGAATGGTCATTTTGAGACTAGGTTTAGCTTGAACCTTTCCCGTTTTTAACCTGCTGACAATTTCAGGGACATCCATTGAGGGGCTTAACTGGTATTCACCAGCCATGAAGCCTCCCTCATTTTTAAATTTAACATAGTACTTAAATACTTTTGCGTCTTTAATGATGCCTTTCTCCTTTAACGTTTCACCTATACCAGTCACGGAAGACCCGATTGGAATTTCTACCTTTTTCTGAGTCTTGCTGTCTGCATCAACAGGCTTTAAAGCCGATTGGATATATAGGTAACCTCCACCGCCAATTAAAATGATTAGTATGAGAAATAATAGCGAAATCATAAATACAATTTTTCTAACAACTCTTGCTTCATTTTGGCGATCAAGCATTTTTTTGCGAATTATGTCTTTTTTATCAGTGGTCATATAGTTCCCCCTTCTCTTTTATTTCAAAACATCCTATGTAATGAACATATTATTCTATAAAATCATTGCATCCTGAAATTTTAGACATCGTAATTATTTCAACATAGGAAAAGATAAATGTCAATTTATGTTTAATTTTGGCAAAAAAAAAAAGAACCAGCTGTATTGAGCTGATTCTTTTGAAACTTATTCTTCGCCTTCCTCATCTTGAGTAAAGGTGTTATATACTTCTTCAATTACATCCCATTCTTCATCAGTCAGAACTGGTGCTAATTCACCGATTCCTCCATCCTCTGTAGGAATGTAAGAATAGGCGTGAACCACAACCTCTTCGTCATCTTCCTCTACATCCCCAACCGGATAACAAAGTACATAGGATTTTTCAAATTCGTCGGAATCAAAAGTAAACAGAATTTCAAATAATTCTTCATTACCCTCTTCGTCTACTAGTGTTATAAAGCTTTCTTCTTCATGCATATGTTCATGCTCGTGTGCCATTTTATCACCTCATTATTTTATACTGTCCAAGTATCCTTGAAGGATCATGACAGCCGCCATTTTATCAATGACTTTTTTTCGTTTTTTTCGACTTACATCTGCTTCCAGGAGGACGCGTTCCGCGGCCATGGTGGTCAGACGCTCGTCCCACAATACGGCAGGAACTGAAAATCTTTGTTCAATTTCATCTGCATATTGTTTGCTTGCTTCGCCCCTTGGGCCAATGGTTCCATTCATATTCTTCGGGAGGCCAATCACTACTTTACTCACTTGGTATTCATGAATTAATTGACCCACTTCCTCAAATCCAAACTGTTTCTTCTCCTCATTAATGTGAAGAGTCTTAAGTCCTTGTGCTGTCCAGCCCAGTTCATCACTTAGGGCGACACCAACTGTTTTAGATCCAACATCTAAACCCAATATTCGCATTCATTACCCCTCACGCCGCTGTTTAAGATACGATTTCACTAACTCCTCAATAATCTCATCTCGTTCAAGCTTGCGGATAATATTACGGGCATCTCGATGCCGCGGGATATATGCAGGATCCCCAGATAATAAGTAACCGACAATTTGATTAATGGGATTATAACCTTTTTCTTTCAAGGCTTCATATACCTGAAATAGCACATCATTCACATCATGCTCAAAAGGCTCTTCGGGAAAATTAAATCTCATAGTTTTGTCAAATGAGCTCATTTTCGTGCACCTCGACTTGTAATAGTTACTAATATTTTACACTACTTTGTCCTATTATCAAACCGATTTTACCCATTCGCTAACATATTGCAAAGCAGAATCCAGTTTCTCCGGATCTTTTCCGCCTGCTTGGGCCATATCTGGGCGACCGCCTCCGCCTCCGCCACAGCGACCGGCAACCTCTTTGATCAACTTGCCTGCATGGTAGCCTTTGTCAATCAAATCTTTGGTTACAGCAGCGATTAAATTCACTTTATCATCATTGGCGCTGCCTAAAACAATAATGGCGGATCCCAATTTTTGCTTTAAGTCATCTGCCATATTACGCAGATTATTTATATCTGCTGCTTGAACGTTTGCAGCCAATACGGTTACACCATCAATTTCAACCGCTTTTGACACAAGGTTACCTGCTTCAATATTGCCAAGTTTGGCAGCGAGTGACTCATTTTCTCTTTGCAGCTGTTTCATTTCACCCAGCACGTTTTCAATCCGGTTTACCACTTCTTTAGGACTAACTTTCAGCTTCTCAGCAGCTTCTTTTAATAAACCAACTTGATCATTTAAAACCTTGTAAGCAGATTCTCCGGTAACAGCTTCAATCCGTCTTGTTCCGGCACCTATGCCTCCCTCTGAGACAATTTTAAATAATCCTATGACAGAAGTATTTGGTACGTGGCAACCGCCACACAACTCTAGACTGTAATCCCCAACTTTTACGACACGGACAATATCACCGTATTTTTCGCCGAAGAGAGCCATCGCACCCATTGATTTAGCCTCTGCAATCGGTTTTAAACTAATATCCACTTCGATATTGCTCCAAATCTTTTCGTTCACCATTTTTTCAACTTGCTCAAGCTCTTCCGGTTTAATTTGACCAAAGTGAGAGAAGTCAAAACGTAAACGATCAGGTTCTACTAAGGAGCCTGCTTGGTTGACGTGCTCTCCAAGTACATCCTTTAACGCACGATGCAACAAGTGAGTGGCGGTGTGGTTTTTAATAATTTTCGCACGGTTACTGTCATCAACAGTTGCTTTTACCTGTTGATTTATTTTCAATATACCTGATTTTACTTCAACTTTATGAAGGTTTTGTCCATTTGGAGCTTTTTGGACATCCTTCACATAAGCAGAAACACCTTCGCCTTCGATTACTCCGTGGTCGGCAACTTGTCCGCCGCTCTCGGCATAAAATGGAGTAGAATTCAGGATGACTTGAACCTCTTCACCTGTTTTAGCCTCGTCAGCAAGTTCACCATTTTTGATAATGGCTAAAATGGTAGAATCTGTATGCAGTTCATTATAGCCCACAAATCGGCTCTCCACAGTAAGGTCCCTGAGAGCCCCGCCTTGGACATGCATGGAATTTTCATCATGACGTGCAGCACGAGCGCGTTCTCTTTGACCTTCCATTTCCACCTCAAAGCCTGCGTGGTCTACTTTCATACCTTCTTCTTCTGCATATTCTTCCGTTAATTCAACAGGGAAGCCATATGTGTCATAAAGACGGAATATATCTTCACCGCTTATGGTATCGCTACCTTTTTCTTTTTCCTTTTTAATGACACTAGCTAAAATCGCCAAGCCTTCATGAAGTGTTTCATGGAAGCGTTCCTCTTCCGTTTTGATAACCTTCTGGATAAATTCAGTTTTATTCTTTACTTCAGGATAGAAATCATGCATGATCTCCCCAACAACAGGGACCAGTTCATACATAAACGGGCGCTGAATATTAATTTGTTTTGCATAACGGACTGCTCGACGAAGCAAACGACGCAATACATAGCCGCGCCCTTCATTGGACGGAAGAGCCCCGTCCCCAATCGCAAAGGCCACTGTACGGATGTGGTCAGCAATCACTTTGAATGAAATATCCGTTTCCTTGTCAGCACCGTATTTCACTCCGGAAATTTCTTCGGTTGCCCGGATAATAGGCATAAATAGATCGGTATCGAAGTTGGTTGGAACATTTTGAACAACGGAAGCCATCCGCTCTAAGCCCATCCCGGTATCAATATTTTTCTTTGGAAGCGGCGTATATGTACCGTCAGGATTATGGTTAAATTGGGAAAACACTAGGTTCCATACTTCTAAATATCGCTCATTTTCCCCGCCTGGATACAGTTCTGGATCACTCAGATCATTACCATATTCTGGGCCACGATCATAGAAAATCTCTGTATTGGGACCGCTCGGACCTTCACCGATATCCCAGAAGTTACCTTCAAGTCTAATGATACGTTCTTCTGGAATCCCAATTATCTTATTCCAAAAGTCATACGCTTCGTTGTCCTCTGGATGAACGGTAACAGATAGCTTTTCTTTTTCAAAGCCAATCCATTTTTCATCAGTTAAGAATTCCCACGCCCATTCGATTGCCTCTTTTTTGAAATATTCACCAATGGAAAAATTGCCGAGCATCTCAAAAAAAGTATGGTGGCGTGCGGTTTTTCCGACATTTTCAATATCGTTTGTCCGAATGGACTTTTGCGCATTTGTAATTCGTGGATTTTCCGGAACGACACGTCCATCGAAGTACTTTTTTAATGTTGCAACTCCACTGTTAATCCACAATAAGGATGGATCATCATGTGGGACAAGCGATGCACTTGGTTCAACAGCATGTCCTTTTTCCTTAAAGAATTCTAGAAACATGGCGCGAATTTGTGAGCCTGTTAGTTGTTTCATTATAATAGACCTCCTATAATTTTTAAGCGCTGTTAAATTTGTATGTTGATTTCCGCTCTAGGCACTTCGCTTTCCGTGGGCGTTTCGGCGAGCCTCCTCGGCGCTTGCGCCTGCGGGAGTCTCTCCAGAACCGTACTCCCACAGGAGTCTTCGTGCCTTCCGCTCCAATCAACAGGGTTCTTTAACAAGGCCAATTTTTAAAAAAGCATATAAAAAAGCCCTTCATCCCAAAACAGGGACGAGGGCTATTGCTCGCGGTACCACCCTGATTATGAATACGAAAAGCCAGTATCCATCTCTCATTAATCCTTTAACGCAGGAACACGGCAGGGATTAGCTGCACTCCGGATTAGCTTTCTGTCATCCTTCATCTAGAGCCCCTTTCAGCCTGTGGAAGCTCCTCTCTTTACGCAATTTAGCGCTACAGATGGTCTATAACATACTTGATCCTTCTTCATGTTATATCAATATTGATTCTCTATGACGAATTATATCCATCAGAAAAATCTTTGTCAATGATATCTAAGGGGATTCATTCGTTTTAACGTCAATAAAGTGATTTTTTGCATGGATCAATCCGACTTTCACGACAGCTAGAACCGGAACCGCCAAAATCAATCCAAGGATGCCGCCAACTTCCCCCCCCGCCGTCAACGCCACCATGATTAACAGTGGGTGCATATGCAGGCTTTTGCCGACAATAAACGGAGATAATATATTTCCTTCTAAAAATTGCAGTCCAAACACAATGACCAACGTGATGAGCACCAGCTTTACCGAGGTGGTCGCGGCAATGATGACAGCAGGAACCGCCCCAATAATCGGTCCAAAATAAGGGATGACATTTGTTAATCCACATATCAGCCCCAATAGTAACGGATATTTCAAATGAAAGATCCAAAACAGCAAGGAGGATATACTCCCAATAATAAGACAGACAAGTAGTTGTCCCCTTATGTAGCTCCCAAGCGATTTATCCACATCTCTTAAAAATAAAGTACCCCGTCTACGCCAATTTTTAGGGGTCATATACCAAACTGCCCGTTTTAGAAGGGGATAATCCTTTAACATATAAAACGCAATAAAAGGGATGATCATTAACATTAATGCTGAATTTAAAATATTCACTAGGGTATTCACAATGATGGTTAAAAGCGAATCAAGTTTGGTTTCAAAAGCATCTATGCCAGCGTCAATTTTGGTTTGCAAACCATCCGGCCACTCTCTAGTATGGGACTCTAACCTATGAACCCAGCCGCGATATTGTTCGGCAAATACAGGTGCACTTTCCGACAAATCCTTTATTTGATCTATAATGGCCGGAATTCCTTTGTAAAGAGCAAACCCGATTCCGCCAAAAAAAAGGAAATAAATGAATAAAATGGCCAGTCCCCGATGTAATCCCTTTTCATGTAATTTTTCAACGATTGGATGAAGCAAATATGTAATAAATCCTGCAATGACAAACGGAAGTGCGATGATTGCTACGACACGAACCATCGGCATCCAGACAAAGCTGATTTTGAGAAACACATACATCGCAATGAGTAAAAGGAGTATAAAACCGATTCGATAAAACCATTTCATTCGAATATCCATACTTTGCCTCCTTGATGTTATTCTTAGAGACAAAGGCCAGAAATATGCATAAAACCCCCTCCAATATAGAGGGGGCCGAATTTAAAAAATCACTCGTTTAACCTTACGTGACATTTTTTTCATTTGCCTTCCGGACATTACATTGTTTCTTTGTGCTAGATTATAGGCAGCCATTCCTGCGCCAAAAGCAATCACCGACGTCATCATCTTGTTCATGCGTTTCACCTCTTCTTATAATTTAAAGAGTGTAACGACGCAGATCTTCTTCAAACAAGTCATCCAAGGAACTAAGAGTTCCATCTTCCTCGACCTGATGTGTATTGATAAGGCCTTTGGAGACAGAAAGTTCAATAAAACAGTTCCAGCAATAATATTGGTTGATACCAATTTTACCAATATCCTTGCTCTGGCAATTGGGACACTTTAACATGGAAAGACACCTCACGTTTGATTAACGTCTACGATGATGGCATCCTTCCCGATCGTTAAGGGCTTTTCGGAATGAATCATTTTTTTTCCTTCCATTATATCTGAAAAGAAACCATCCGTAATTTCGTACCCTACGATTGTGCCCAATTCTTCCTGGAAATATACATCTTTTAACAATCCAAGCGATTCCCCGCTCTTGGACAGCAGCATCATCCCATCAAGAGATTGCTGAAAGCTCAAGGCGTTTTCCGAACTGTTTTTGGCCTTGGTGAGCAGACTCGGGTCCTTAACCATCACCCCATCCCAGCCAAAGGATGCCACTTTTTGAATATCCAAAAAGCAGTTTTGTTTGAAGAAAGCGCCTTTTTTTATAATAAGACCTTTCACGATGCCAGCATCTGAAATACAAAGGTCACAAACCTCACCGATTTTTGTGCCATGTTGAAGTTCAAAAACAGGCTGTCCCTTTAATAAGGAAAATGTTCGCAAAGAGTACCCACCTCCTTCGAACATCCTTAGTTTTAGTTTTTTAACATAAAATCATAAGGTGAAACGTTTTCCATTCCGATCATGGGGTCAACTAACATCATTTTTTCTTCATAAGACATTTTTTCGATCAAATCTTCCTCTAAAGGCTGAATGTTTATTTTACCAGGGATGGCTTCTTGCAGCTTTTCAAATAAAGTAGTGAGACGGGACATTTCATCTGCACGTTCCACTCCCATTTTTAACGCTTCCTCTTCCCCGCATAAAATAAGGGATTGTTTACTTCTGGTTATAGCAGTATAAATTAAGTTCCTTTGTAGCATCCGATAATAGCTTCTTGTGATCGGCAAAATCACAATTGGGAACTCGCTTCCTTGTGATTTATGGACAGAACAGCAATAGGCATGGGTAATTTGAGTTAAATCCTGCCGGGTATACTCGACCTCATTCCCCTCAAAAGAAATATAAATCATATCCTGTTTTTCGGTATTTTCTTTGGCATAAATAATTGAGATTATTTCTCCAATATCTCCATTAAACACATTGTTTTCTGGCTGATTGACTAACTGCAGCACTTTGTCGCCAATCCTATATTTGACTTCACCAAATGCTATTTCTTTTCGTTTTCCATCCGGATTGGGGTTGAAAATCTCCTGAAGCAAGACATTTAAACGGTCAATCCCGGCAGGACCTCTGTACATAGGAGCCAGGACCTGGATATCCTTGGCCGTATATCCCTTATTTTTGGCATTTAAAGCCACTTTTTCAACCACTTCGGCAATTTGCGAGGTTGAGCATTTGATAAAAGAACGGTCAGCTTGTTTGGCCGTTATATCTGCAGGCAAATGTCCCTTTTTTATTTCATGAGCCAGTTCAATGATAGAGGAGCCTTCTGCCTGACGGTAAATATCTGTTAATCTGACAGTTGGAATCCGCTCAGAACGCAGCAAATCTTTTAAAACTTGGCCAGGACCGACGGATGGAAGCTGATCTTCGTCTCCAACCATGATTACCTGAATCCCGTCTGGGAGAGCTTTAAACAGTTTGTTGGCAAGCCAAATATCAAGCATCGAAGTCTCATCGATAATTAAAATTTTTCCCTCAAGGGGACTCTCTTCACCTTTATCAAATCCTTCCGATCCATTAAAACCAAGCAGACGATGAATCGTTACAGCCGGCAGTCCGGTAGATTCACTCATCCTTTTGGCAGCACGACCAGTTGGAGCCGCTAATAAGAATGGAAATGGTTCATCTTTTTTAAAATAATCCTTTAGCTCCAGCGAACAGCCATGCAACTCGGCATAAAGCTCAACAATCCCCTTGATTACCGTTGTTTTTCCTGTTCCTGGTCCGCCCGTTAACATTAACATCGGCGACATCAACGCGGTTTGAATCGCTTCCTTTTGGGAAGGAGCATACTGTACACCCAGCCGTTCTTCTAAAGCACCTAAAGCCAGTAAAAACTCTGATTCAGGAAACTGATCCTTGTACTCAGTTTGTTCGAGAATCCGTTTAATACTAGTCACGAGGCCTTTTTCTGCAAAATATAAAGACGGTAAATATACTCGCTGTTCCTCACCGATTATTTTATTCTCTTCCTCGAGCTTTATAATTTCATTGGAGATATCGCTATATTCAATTTGATCCCGCTTATTTTCTTCAAGGAGCTTTTTAACCTGTTCCAGTAAACCCCGAACCGGCATAAAAACATGACCCGTTTGCATGCATTCATATTCCAACGTGTATAGGCAGCCGGCCTTAATACGATCCGGATGATTTCCGGTGATACCTAACTGATGCCCTAACTCATCTGCGCGGCCAAAACCAATCCCCTCAATATCCTCCACTAGCTGGTAGGGATTCTTTTGGATAATCGTAAGAGTCTCTTCTTTATAGGCTTGATAAATCCTCATCGATAATTGCGGGCCGAAGCCGTATTGATTAAGAGCAATCATTACCTGTTCTAACCCTTGATACTCCATCAGCGTATCATAAAGCATTTTTGCCTTTTCAGGAGGGAGCTTCGGAACCGAATCAAGCAGGGACGGCTGATTGAGGATTTTGGAAATCGCATTTTCCCCTAAGGTTTCTACGATATTCTCAGCTGTTCTTTTCCCGATCCCTTTGAACATTTCACCGGATAAATAGGCGATGATCCCCTGTTTTGTTTGCGGCATGTCCTTTCGAAAATGGTTAGCAATATATTGTGTACCAAACCGTGGATGCTCCTTAAATTCTCCGTAAAAAATATACGTTTCCTGCTCATGGATTTTAGGAAAATAACCAGTGATAACCGCTTCCTTGTCACTGTATTCATGATTGGTTTCGTCCACGCGAATTCTTAACACAGTATATAGATTTTGTTCATTGTGAAAAATCGTAACGATTGGCCGGCCTTTAACAAACTTTCCCTGTTCAGAAAATAAATCAAGGGTTTCTTGGTTTTCCATTCGCCGAGCTCCCTCCTTTCTACAGGTTTGTGATTTCTTATGCTTTTAGTTTTTCAATTAATGTGGTTGCTTGTAAAGCCATCAAATGTTCCGGATCTAATCGCAGCCCTTTTTCCAGCATTTCTAAAGCTTTGCCTTCGTTTCCTTTAAAGGCAGAACTTAGACCAAGGAAATAACAAGCATTGGCATAGTTTTCATCAATCATCAAACATTCTTCAAATTGAGCAATGGCTTCTTCTATGTATTCATTTTGCAACAGACACATTCCGAATTCAAAGCGGGCTTCCAAATCGTCTCCGTTTAATTCGACACTACGTTGTAAAAACGGTATAGCCAGCTTTTGTTGACCTAGCTTCATTAAAGACATACCTAGTAGAAAGAAATTATCGCTTGATTCCAAGCCTTTTTTCATGGCAGATTCAAACATATCCTTTGCTTGTGAAAATTGTCCGTTGCTGTAATAAAGATTTCCAGCACTATAGTAAGCCGCTGCTGCGTTTTCATCTATTTCAATTGCTTTTTGAAAAAATTGAAGTGCTTTGTCATTGTCTCCCAAAGCGGATAATACATTTCCAAAATTGATATAAGCAATTGGATCTTGACCATTCTCATTAATGGCTTCATAAAAGGCTTTAGCTGCCTCTTCCAGATTGCCTTCCTGCATATATTTAACACCTAATTGGTTTTTGTCCATTTCATTCAACTCCGTTCTATAGGGAAGTATAACACATTGGGTAGAAAATTGGTTCTTTGGATTAAGGGATGGAGGATACCGCGAGATTTTTTGATATTCCCGCCAGTTTTTACAATATTCCCGCGAATTTCTAAACTAATTCCGCCAGTTTTTGCGATATTTCCGCGTGTTTTCATGATTTTCCCGCGAATCCTCAAAAAACCCCGATTCTACTAATAGAATCAGGGCTTTTATTAACCAACATAAGTGATACGCTCACCATTTTTATACACTTCATCAATTGTACCGCCGCCGAGGCATTCGTCATCAAGATAAAAAACAGCAGCTTGTCCAGGGGTCACCGCACGAATGGGTTCATGGAACAATACTTTAACGCGATTATCTTCCAAAAGCTGAACCGTTACTTTGTGATCTTCCTGACGATAGCGGAATTTTGCCGTACACTCAAATTCAGCTGGCTTTTCCCGCTTAGATACCCAGCTTATATTTGTGGCAATAATCGAATCGGAATAGAGCTTTTCATTGTGAAAGCCTTGTCCGACATAAAGGACATTTCGTTTTAAATCTTTTCCGATGGCAAACCACGGCTCACCGGACCCACCGATCCCTAAGCCATGACGCTGACCAATCGTATGATACATCAGCCCTTCATGACGGCCTTTAACCTCACCGTCGAATGTTTCCATATTACCAGGTTGGGCCGGCAAATACTGCCCCAGAAATTCTTTAAAATTTCGTTCCCCGATAAAACAAATTCCGGTACTGTCTTTTTTAGTAGCAGTCGCAAGATTAGCTTCCTTGGCAATTTCCCGGACTCGTGACTTTTCAAGATTGCCGATTGGGAACATTACCTTGCTAATTTGGTCTTGGGACAATTGATTTAAAAAATAGGTTTGGTCCTTATTTTCATCAAGGCCACGGAGCATTTTATATTCCCCGTCACGAAACTCTACCCTTGCGTAATGGCCGGTAGCGAGGTAATCTGCCCCTAAATTCATCGCGTGGTCCAAAAAGGCCTTAAACTTAATTTCTTTGTTGCACATCACGTCTGGATTCGGTGTTCTGCCAGCCTTATATTCTTCTAGGAAATAGGTAAATACCTTGTCCCAATATTGTTTTTCAAAATTAACAGCATAATATGGAATGCCGATTTGATTACAGACTCGAATGACATCATTATAGTCTTCTGTCGCCGTACAAACACCGTTTTCATCGGTGTCATCCCAGTTTTTCATGAATATGCCGATGACGTCATACCCCTGTTGCTTTAGTAATAGGGCCGCTACCGACGAGTCCACGCCTCCAGACATCCCAACAACGACACGGGTATTTTTCGGATCTTTGATTTCCACCATATTTCACCTCTCTTGTTGTAACTTTTTTTAAACCATTTATTATTTCAGGCGTGAAACAACCTTGGCTGTTTCTTCAGCCGCCCTGATGATTTCTTCCTCTGTTGTGGTAAAACCAAAGCTAAAGCGGATTGAATTCACTAGTCTTTCGGATTGCTTTCCAAACATCGCGACCAGAACATGGGATGGCTCAATAGAACCAGCCGTACATGCTGAACCGCTTGACACAGCAATTCCCGCTAAATCCAGATTGACAAGCATGGCTTCCACGTTTGTACCGGGAAAGCTTAAGTTTAATACATGAGGCAGCGAATATTCAAGAGATCCGTTTATGGAAAAATCAACATGTGCATCGCATAGTCTTTGCACCAAAATTTCTTTATAGTTTCTGAAACTTTCCCGTTTAGCAGCTCTTTCTTCCTCAGCAATCTTGACTGCCTCGGCAAATCCGGCAATGGAAGCAACATTTTCCGTTCCAGCTCGACGTTTCCGTTCTTGCTCACCACCAAAAACACGGGGGGATATTTTTACATTAGAACGCACATAAAGAAAACCGGTCCCTTTAGGTCCATTAATTTTGTGTGCCGAAACCGAAAGTAAATCAATGAAGCATTCATTAACATCAATATTTTCCAGTCCGTAAGCCTGCACCGCATCTGTATGGAATTTTGCCTGATGATCTTTCAGCAATTCGCCAATTTCTTTTATAGGCTGAAGCGTTCCTACCTCGTTATTTCCATACATAATAGAAACGAGAATCGTATCATCCCGTAACGCTGATTTAAGGACATCAAGGGAAATACATCCTGATTCGTCCACCGGTAAATAGGTAACTTCAAAACCAAGCTTCTCCAGCTTTTGGCACGCATGTAAAACAGCATGATGTTCAATCTGAGTGGTAATAATATGTCTACCATTGCTCTGATAGGTTTCAGCCGTCCCAAAAAGTGCCATATTATCAGCCTCAGTGCCTCCGCTTGTAAAAATAATCTCGTTTTCCTTGGCACCAATGCTCTCTGCCATGACTTCCCGCGCTAAATCAATCTGGTGACGTGCTTCCCTTCCAAATGAATGAATGCTTGAGGGATTGCCAAAAGTTGCATTCATGACATCCAGCATTTTATCAATCACTCTAGGTTGCATGGGAGATGTGGCTGCATGATCGAGATAAATCCTTTCCATTGTAACACCTTCAATCAAAATAATTCTCTAGTATCTCCATTAAATATAAAACATATAACCTTCGTCAGGTTCACTGTCATTACTGTGGCTCGCCAAATCTTCAAGGGTAGTATTGTCCAATACATCTTTGATGGCATCGCGAATCCGAATCCATAACTCCCGTTTGGCCGGTTCTTCATCTTCGATTCCTTCTACAGGTGTGATTGGCCCCTCTAAAATCCGAATAACATCCCCTGCGGTAATTTTAGAAGGAATATCTGATAAAATATAACCGCCATAGGCACCTCTGATGCTCTTTACTAAACCGGCATTACGCAAAGGAGCTATTAATTGTTCCAAATAATGTTCTGATAACTCATTTGCTTGTGCAATAGCTTTCAAGGAAGTTGGGCCTTCGCCGTATTTCTTAGCGAGTTCAATCATAATTGTAAGGCCGTAGCGACCCTTAGTCGAAATTTTCATATATATTTACACCTCTGTTCAAATTTCACATTTAATAACTTGAGAATAATAGGCATTAGCAATTATATCATATTCTTCTTTGTTATGCTTTTTGAAGTCGGAAATGGTATTGTATGATAAGAATAATCTTTTGGGGAGATCAATATGGTGGAAAAACCGTTAGCATTTCGGATGAGACCGCGGACGATTGAAGAAATCGTCGGGCAGCAGCATCTAGTCGGGGAAGGCAAAATCATTGCCAGAATGGTCAAAGCAAAACAGCTATCGTCGATGATCCTTTATGGTCCGCCTGGAATCGGCAAAACCTCGATAGCCAGTGCCATTGCCGGGAGCACGAAATACGCCTTTCGTACCCTGAATGCTGTAACTAATAATAAAAAAGACATGGAAATAGTTGCTGCTGAGGCAAAAATGTCCGGGAAAGTGATTTTGCTGCTTGATGAGGTTCACCGTTTGGATAAGGCCAAACAAGATTTCTTATTGCCCTATCTGGAAAATGGAATGATTGTCCTAATTGGTGCGACCACAAGTAATCCCTATCATGCCATTAACCCGGCGATCCGCAGTCGCTGTCAAATTTTCGAATTAAAACCGTTATCACCCGACGAAGTAAAACAAGCCTTAATTCGAGCTCTTGAAGATGAAGAACGGGGCTTAGGGAATTATAAAATTGACATTTCTGAAGAAGCTTTGATGCATTTTGCTCAAGGGTCAGGCGGAGACGTCAGAAGTTCGTTAAATGGCTTGGAACTTGCTGTCCGCTCAACGGATCAAGATGAAAATGGCATTATTCATATTAATGTGGAAACCGCAGAAGAATGCCTGCAAAAGAAAAGCATTGCGGCTGATAAAGACGGTGATGCCCATTATGATGTTGTTTCCGCTTTTCAAAAATCAATCCGCGGCAGTGATGTCAATGCGGCCCTCCATTACTTAGGCCGATTGGTTGAAGCAGGAGACTTGCCAAGCATTAGCCGACGGCTGATTGTAATTGCTTATGAAGACATTGGACTCGCTAATCCACAGGCAGGAGCAAGAACCTTGGCTGCCATCGAAACAGCCGAGCGAATTGGATTCCCTGAGGCCAGAATTCCGCTAGCGAACGCGGTCATCGAACTGTGCCTGTCACCGAAGTCAAATTCAGCCATCATGGCTATTGATGCCGCCTTAAGTGACATCCAAAAAGGAATCACTGGTGAAGTACCGGATCATTTAAAGGACGCCCATTATAAAGGAGCTAAGGAACTTGGTCGGGGCATTGACTATAAATACCCGCACGACTATGAAAATGGCTGGGTCCCCCAGCAATACCTGCCTGACAAAATCAAACACAAACAATACTACCAGCCTAAACGAACAGGCAAATTCGAACAAGCAATGGCCACAGTCTTTGAAAAACTGAATCGAAAATAGAAACAGGCACCACAATGATGGGTGCCTGTCACCTTTATTATGCAGCTACATCTCTCTTCTTAAAAACAAAGAACGCGAGGAACTGAAAAACAGCAAAGTATAAAATCAGCATAATGATTGAGAAGGTTAAGGTCATACCGTTTACTAGTGGCGTGCCTTCAAAGTACTGCATCAAGTCTGTGTTAGCAAAAAGCAGGTACTTTGCCCATGAGAATTTAATGGCTAATAAGGCGGTGAATTGAGCCCCGGTAAACAGTAAAAATAACGATAAACCAATTGCCAATGAACTGTTGCGGAATACTGAAGAAATCATAAAGGCCATCGTGACTAGCATCAGCATTTCAATCGAACTTAAGCCATAATAGATTAATAGATGAACTACCATATTTTGTTCTGTAACATGACCATTATAATAGTTCAAATAAGGAGTCACTTTATCCGGCATTCCGAATAGAATAGCCCCTAAAGCTGTTGAGAATACAAATAGAATGGCAATCATGAACAGTGCAAATACGAGCACAGTTAAATATTTGGAGGTTAGTATTTTCGTTCGATTAATGGGCCTGATCAATAAGAGCTTAATCGTCCCCCAGTTAAACTCACTCGAGACAATTCCCGCCGACACGATGATAATAAATAAACCTGCTAAAGTTATTAGTTCTGAAGCGTCTTTTACAAATGACCAAACGTTATATTCCTGACTTGGTGCTAAATGATGCTGAATCCGATAGTCATTGATGGCAATGGTCTTTTTATAATATTGCTTCTCCATTTCCGAATGGCTTTGTTCCATCTGTTTTTTCAAGGCATTATTTTCTTCGCGCAGTGTTTGTTCCCATTTTGGATTGGCTGCCGCATCTTTTCCATTTTCCTGATATTTGAAAAAGGCACCGACAACAGCTGTACTAAGAATTAAGATTGCGATCATGACATAAGTTCCAGGACGTCTAAACACTTTCATCCATTCATTCTTTATTAAATTAAGCATGGATCATCGCCTCCTTTTCACCGGTTACTTCCAGGAAGCGGTCCTCTAGGGTTTTTGCCGTTTCCTTAATGCCATATACTTGTATATTTTCTTCCACAAAAGCTTTAACGAGATTTGGTATTTCCTCTTTAGACAATTCTACTGTAATTCCATTTTTTGAACGTTGAACACGAATATCAGGATAACAGGATTTGAATACGGTAATGGCCTTATCACTTGGAACTACTTCAATCTCGTAAACAGCTCCTTCTCCCTGAACAAACTCTTTTACCTGCTGCACATCAATTAATCGGCCATCTTGAATAATTCCAATCCGGTCACACATCATTTCCATTTCCGATAGCAAGTGACTGGAGACAATGACAGCCATGTTCTTTTCTCTCGCTAGCTGGCGGACATAGTCACGTATTTCTCTAATTCCTGCAGGATCCAATCCGTTAGTTGGTTCATCAAGAATCAGCACCTGAGGGTCATGTAACAGACATTGGGCCAATCCCAATCTCTGCCTCATTCCAAGTGAATAAGTTTTTACCTTATCATGAATGCGGTTAGTCAGGCCGACTAGCCCTACTACCTCGGCAATTTTTTCTTTGGTGATGCCTTTTGACATTCTAGCAAAATGAACAAGATTTTGATAACCCGTCAGAAATTTATACATTTCCGGATTTTCAACGATCGCTCCAATATGGCGGACCGCATCTTCAAAATCATTTTTTATACTAGAGCCTCCAATCATAATATCGCCGGAGGTAATCCCCATTAAGCCAACAATCATCCTAATGGTTGTTGTTTTACCGGCACCATTTGGACCTAAAAAACCAAAGACTTCCCCTTTATTTACTTGAAAGCTAATATCATCAATGATTTTTTTGCCCTTGATGCTTTTTGTGACATTTTTTAACTCAACAATGGTTTCCAACATTCTCCACCTCTTTTTTCTTTCCTCCAATAGTGTAACTGATTATGAAAAAATTTTCCTGTACTATTAGGTCTTCACAAAATTATTATAGCTTGCTGACGCTCCATTTTAATAACGGCTGTAGGTCGAAAAACTTCTAGGTCTAGGGTCTTAGAAACTAAAGAATAAATGGTTACAAAATAATATTTTTATATTTAATTATAATAATTATAAATAAGTATTGATTTTTGTTTAATAAATGTTATCATTTACTTAACGGCTTACATGACAAATAATGAGGTGAAATGAATGAATAAGATTTGTCCAACATGCAATACACCCATTAAAATCCTTAAACATAGTTTGAAGTGTAATTGTGGAATTAAATTAAAAACAATAAAAACGATTGTATAGAAAAATCCTCGGGTACAATTCTGAGGATTTTTTTGGGTGTTAGCACTTCTATGATACTTCTCTCCGGTATTTCTAGCCCTGCCCGCCCTTGAGCCTCCCTTTGATAATAAAAAAAACCCTCAATCCAATGGATTTAAGGGTTCAGCCTATTTACTTTTCATCCTTAACGCGTTTAATTTTTATATCCTTTAATAATTCCCGTACTACATAACTTGCCATGATTAATCCGCAGGCAGATGGAACAAAGGCATTTGATGACGGTGGCATTTTCGCTTTGCGAATTTCGGCCTTATCGTTTCCTACTACCTTTCGTACATCTTCCCGAATTACAATTGGGCTCTCATCAGAGAAAACAACCGGAAGCCCTTTTTTAATTCCTTCTTTACGGAGTTTTGTTCGAATTACCTTCGCAATCGGGTCCGTGTGGGTTTTTGATATATCCGCTATTTGGAACCGGGTTGGGTCCATTTTATTGGCCGCACCCATGCTCGAAATAATTGGGATACCCCGTCTAAAACATTCTTTTGCCAAATGAATTTTGTACATAATCGTATCAGAGGCATCTACTACAAAATCTAAATTATAGCTAAATATTTCTTCATAGGTATCCTCTGTATAAAACATCTTAAGGGCGATGACTTCACAATCGGGGTTAATATCCTTAATGCGTTCTTCCATAATCTCTACCTTAGGTCTGCCCACAGTAGATAGCAAAGCTATAAGCTGACGATTCACATTAGTAATATCAACATCGTCTTTATCGATTAGCACAAGACGCCCAACCCCTGATCTTGCCAAGGCTTCAGCGGCAAAGGATCCAACCCCGCCAATGCCAAGCACGGCGACCGTACTATTTTTCATAATGTCCAGTCCTTCTGTTCCTATCGCAAGCTCATTTCGAGAAAATTGATGCAACATGACGTTCACTCCAAATTTTTAATTCATTTCATTAGTTTTATCATTTCACCCTAAAAAATATAACATACTCGTCTTTAAAAACAAGTATTTTTATAGGAATTATGCATATAAGATTAAATTAATAATCCTTCACCATAACTTTTCGTGTCTTTGTTGTACGACAGAGGTTTGTCTTTCATGAAAAACATTCCTTTTGGTACCGGATCGTGGTTTGTCTTTCATACATCCGATGAACGACATTTCTCTATTTGTTGGAACGGACTTTGTCTTTCATACTCTTAATGAAAGACATTCCTCTTTCTGCAGGATCGTAGTTTGTCTTTCATACACCCGATGAACGACATTTCTCTATTTGTTGGAACGGACTTTGTCTTTCATCCCCTCAATGAAAGACATTCCTCTTTGTCCAGGATCGTAGTTTGTCTTTCATACACCCGATGAACGACATTCCTCTTTCTGCAGGATCGTAGTTTGTCTTTCACACACCCTATGAACGACATTTCTCTATTTGTCGGATCGGATTTTGTCTTTCATCCCCTTGATGAAAGACATTCCTCTTTGTCCAGGATCGTAGTTTGTCTTTCATACACCCGATGAACGACATTTCTCTATTTGTCAGATTGGATTTTGTCCTTCATACCCTTAATAAACGACATTCCTCTTGAGATTGAATCAAGTACGTAGTCTCACAAAAAGCTTACTAAAACAACAAAAAAAACGCATTAGAAATTCAAATAAGAATTCCGATGCGTTTAGGTTTTGAACCATCAATAAAGAGGTTATGAATAAAGTGAAGAGTCCCAAATATGCCGTCGCTTTAGATCCTTTGTTTTGATCCCGCGCTCAGCAGGTGGGTGTCCTGTTCCTAAAATTGTAAGTCCTCCTGCTCGTAAAAGAGAGAGGCATTTACGCATTGAGAAAACCCGGGCTCCCGTTAAAATAACGTTCGGTCAAAACTTCAGGTATGACAACGTACATCTCAGGACTCTTCTTGATTGACTTAATAATAGCACATTTTTAGGCAGCCTTCAAGGTTACCTAAGCCATAATTACTGTTATTTATTAACATTTAGTGACAAGTATAATTCATCCAGCTGGGCCTTTGAAACCTCACCTGGAGCATTGGTTAACAAGCAACTTGCGCTTGCTGTTTTTGGAAAGGCAATGGTGTCACGAAGGTTGGTACTTCCAGCCAACAGCATGACCAAACGGTCCAAACCAAGGGCAATCCCGCCGTGTGGAGGTGTACCGTAATCAAAGGCGTTCAATAAGAATCCGAACTGTTCTTGTGCCTCTTCTTGCTTAAATCCAAGAGCTTTAAACATTTTTTCCTGAATGTCACGTTCGAATATCCGCAATGAACCGCCGCCAAGCTCATAACCGTTCAGAACAATATCATATGCTTGTGCGCGCACTCTAGATGGATCTGTATCCAAGTATTCCAAATCCTCACGAACTGGCATAGTGAATGGATGGTGTGCCGCAAAATAGCGTCCAAGGTCTTCATCATATTCTAACAATGGCCAGTCAACAATCCAGAGGAAATTAAATTTACTCTGATCAATTAACTCTAACTCTTTGCCAAGCTTAAGTCGCAATGCTCCTAAAGCATCTGCCACGACTTTCTTTTTATCCGCAACGAATAACAGCAAATCACCCTCAGTCGCTTCGAGAGTGGCCATAATTGCTTGAGCATCCTCTTCAGCAAAGAATTTAGCGATCGGCCCATTTAACCCGTCTGCAGTAACTTTTAACCATGCCAGGCCTTTAGCCCCGTATACAGCAACAAATTCGGTCAAAGCATCAATATCTTTACGTGAGTACTTATCAGCCGCACCTTTAACATTGATGGCCTTTACTTGTCCACCGCTATTTACAGCTGAAGAAAATACCTTGAAGCCGGAGTCTTTCACGATTTCAGATACATCCACAAGTTCTAAACCGAAACGGGTATCCGGCTTATCGGAACCATAACGGCTCATCGCTTCAGCATAGGTCATCCGCGGGAATGGAACTGTTACTTCAATACCCTTCACTGCCTTCATCAGCTGGGACATCATTTTTTCCATCATGGTCAAAATATCATCTTGACTCAAAAAGCTAGTTTCGATATCGACTTGGGTAAATTCAGGCTGACGGTCAGCTCGAAGGTCTTCGTCACGGAAACAGCGAGCAATCTGGTAATATCGTTCAACTCCACCTACCATTAGCAGCTGCTTAAATAACTGCGGTGATTGTGGCAAAGCATAGAACTCACCAGGATGAACACGGCTTGGCACCAAATAATCACGGGCACCTTCTGGAGTGCTCAATGTTAGGATTGGAGTTTCTAT
Source organism: Neobacillus solisequens (assembly GCF_051233465.1). Classification (NCBI taxonomy): domain Bacteria; kingdom Bacillati; phylum Bacillota; class Bacilli; order Caryophanales; family Bacillaceae; genus Neobacillus; species Neobacillus solisequens. The sequence continues at coordinate 103,693 of NZ_JBKFGJ010000014.1, forward strand.
ATCTAAAAACCCTTCAGAATCGAGAAAATCTCTGATTTGCTTCGTTACTTGATGACGCATTTTTAAAGTTTCAAAAATAACGGGACGACGAAAATCCAAATAACGATACTTTAAGCGAATATCTTCTGAAGCATCCGTCTTATCTGAAATCATAAACGGAGGCGTCTTAGATTCATTGATGATGGTAACTTGTTCAGCTTGAACTTCTATTTTTCCGGTTTTGATGTTTTCATTTACAGTTCCTTGCTCACGGGCAACCACTGTTCCAACCACATCTAGTACATACTCATTACGGATTTTTTCTGCGGTTTCCAAAGCCTCTTTAGAAACATCCGGATTAAATACCACTTGAACAATCCCTGAACGATCCCGCAAATCAATAAATATTAAGCCTCCAAGGTCACGACGCTTTTGCACCCAACCTTTTAGGGTCACTTTTTCCCCTACTGCCGATTCTGGTACATCACCACAAAAATACGATCTCCCAAACATAACCGATATCCTCCTTATAAAACTGCTTCTCGCAAATATTGAACAAAAGAATCAAGCTCCACTTCTTCTTGTTCACCTGTTTGCATATTTTTCACGCTGATTTTATTGTTTTTCAGTTCGTCATCGCCTAATACTGCCACAAATTTGGCCTTTAACCGATCCGCTGCTTTAAATTGTGCCTTAATTTTTCGATTTATATAATCCCGTTCTGCTGACAGACCCGCAAGGCGCAGCTCTTGTAGAAGTCCGACGGTATAATCTTTGGCATTGTCACCTAGTGCAGCCAAGTAGCAATCAATTCCTGTGTTAACGTCTAACTGAATGCCTTCAGCCTGCAATGCAGCGATAAATCGTTCAATACTTAAAGCAAAGCCGATTCCAGGTGTTTCCGGACCGCCAATCTCTTCTACCAAACCGTTATAGCGTCCGCCGCCACAAAGAGTAGTAATGGCACCAAAACCTTCAGCATTACTCATAATTTCAAAGGCTGTGTGATTATAATAATCTAAACCGCGAACCAGGTTTGGATCAACTTCAAATTCAATCCCAAGCTGTGTCAAATAGGTTTGAACTTTGTCAAAGTATGCCTTAGATTCGCCATTAAGGTATTCAATGATGGCAGGAGCTGTTTTCATTAATTCATGTTCACGGTCCTGTTTACAATCAAGAATGCGCAGTGGATTTTTTTCAAGACGATTCTGACAATCCGAACAAAATTCACCAATTCTTGGCTTAAAGTGACTGACTAATGCCTCTCGGTGAGCAATTCTGCTCTCCTTGTCCCCAAGACTGTTAATGATTAACTTCAGTTTGCTGAGGCCCATTGATTTATATAAGTTCATCGCTAATGAGATCACTTCTGCATCGATCGCCGGGTCACTGCTGCCTAAGGCTTCAACACCGAATTGAACGAACTGGCGGAAGCGACCTGCCTGTGGACGTTCATAACGGAACATTTGCCCTAAATAGTACAGCTTAACGGGTTGGCCAGGAAGTCCAAACATTTTTTTCTCTACAAATGCTCTGACCGTAGAAGCTGTTCCTTCAGGTCTTAATGTTAGACTACGTCCCCCTCGGTCTTCAAAGGTATACATTTCTTTTTGTACGATATCAGTAGTATCGCCGACTCCCCTTGAGAAAAGCTCTGTATATTCAAAAATTGGAGTTCTGATTTCTTGATATTGGTATTTCTCGCAAAGCTCTCTGGCTGTTTTTTCAATGAGCTGCCAAAGCTCAACCTCTCCCGGTAATATGTCCTGAGTACCTCTTGGTATGTTGATTGACATAATGGAGAACCTCCTTTTATCTTAAAGATTTCTTTATGTAAACTTATGGATTGCGGACTTTTTCCAAAAATACAAAAAAACTCCCATCCCTTGTATAGAAACAAGGGACGAGAGTTATATTCCCGCGGTGCCACCCTAGTTGAACGACATAAAAAAGCACGCCGTTCCGCTTAAACAGTTAACGCCTGTTCACGTTCATCTCCTACTAAAGTCAGTACTTTTTCAGAGGGAAACCTAAGGAGTGTTCATTCATTAAGATTCATGCAGAAATGCTTTCAGCCCGGGGCATTCCCTCTCTTTTCCATGGAATTGCCTTAACTACTGTGCTCCATCATTGGTTATATTCAAGTATGCATATTATTTAATATAATACGGAGCATCGCCATTAATGTCAAGTGTGATTTATGACCTTTCCAGATGTTTTTTTAATTTTTTGACATCCCTCATCGTTAGTCCAAATTCAGAGGCTAATTCAATGGGGGCGGCATGCTGTTCCTTTTGGATAAAATCATGAAAGTCCATCCCAAAAATTCTGCCATCCATTGATTGAATGTTCATTCCTTTTTCACTGGAACGCATATGAATCACTCCTATTTTTGATCGATACCAATAGCTTTTCCAAATATAAGAGAAATAATCTTTTTTTAATAGATTTGTTGGTCCTTTTTAACAATTTAGGAATGAATTTCAGTAGATTTTACGCTAAAATATTATAGTGTAAAAGGAGGGGAAGAATGTCAAAGAGATCAAGGGTATTGCTATTATGTTTCATTCTTTTATTAGGAGCCTTCCTACCGCCAGGAAAAGGTAGTGCATCTAGTGGGACGGTTACAATTGCTAGTGATTTCGTTAACATCCGAAGTGGACCTGGGTTAAGCTATTCCTTAGTTCAAAAGGCCAAACGGGGAGATAAGTATCAAATTATTAAAGAGCAGGATGATTGGATTCAGATTCAGCTGTCGTTCGGCAAAACGGGTTGGGTGGCAAACTGGCTAGTCAATAAGGACAATCAAAATACAGCTCCGACATCCACAACAACATCGACTGGTATGACGGCCAAATCTATCTCTGATCAGCTTAGGGTTCGATCCGGTCCTGGGACAAGCTTCCGGGTAATAGGATATCTAAATACAGGACAAGTTGTCCCTGTTATTACCCAAAATGAAAACTGGGTGAAAGTTTCCTCCACATTTGGCGAAGGCTGGGTCTCGAAAGACTTTGTTACTGTAACCTCAGGGCAATCGAGTAATCCTTCTTCAGGAAGCTCTGGAAGCATCGGCAGCGGTGTCGTAAATGGCGATATTATCAATGTTCGGAAGGAACCAACCACTTCAAGCACCATACTAGGAAAATTAACAAAAGGAACAAAAGTAACGATTTATTCTAGAAAAAATAATTGGCTTGACGCAAAATACTCCAATTTGCGTGGCTGGGTCAGTGCAGATTTTATTACAACAGGAGCAAATACTACAGGTAGCACCCCACAGCAGGGATCAACCAACATAAATGGAAAGGTGACCGCTACTAGTTTAAATGTCCGCTCAGGCGCTTCCCAAAATACAGCCATTGTTGGAACCGTTACCCAGGGGCAAGTCTTTGTCATCTTAGCTGAAAGCAATAGTTGGGCTAAAATTGAATATAAAAAAGGCAGCTATGGTTGGGTGGCCAGCTGGTATTTAGAAAAAACAACAGGAACTACCTCCAGTGGATCCACGAATTCTGGACAAACCAGCAGTCAACAAACGGTAACCATTTTAACAGATGGAACCAATATAAGAAAGACTCCAACAACAGGATCAGACGTTGTATTACGTGCAAATAAAGGCGACAAGTTCCCGGTCAAAAGTGTCCAAAATGATTGGTATGAAATTACATTGAATAATGGATCAACCGGGTATGTTGCAGGATGGATTGTATACATAAACGGGCAGGCTCCTGCCATCGGCAGACCGAGTGCAGAAGGTTATATTAAAGGAAAAACAATTGTCATCGATCCCGGGCATGGCGGCGAAGACAGCGGTACATTGGGAGCAACAGGTACCTTGGAGAAAAAGCTTACACTGCGAACAGCACAGCTTCTTTACGATAAGCTTAAAGCAGCAGGAGCAAATGTTTATTTAACTCGCAGCAATGATACTTTTATCTCGCTTTCCTCACGTGTGAGCGTGGCCCAGTATAGAAATGCCGATGCCTTTATCAGTCTGCACTATGACAGCAGTATTGACCGAAGCGCAAAAGGAACAACCGGTTATTATTATCATTCCTACCAGAAACAATTGGCTGAAACGGTCTTTTCTTATACGGCCAGTCAGACAAGATTAAATAACCGTGGGGTTCGGTTTGGAGATTTCCATGTGATTCGGGAGAACAGCCAAAAAGCCACACTCATTGAGCTTGGTTACTTAAGCAACCCCCAAGAGGAAATTACGCTAAACTCCAGTGCGTTCCAAGAGAATGCAGCTACCGGGTTGTATAATGGATTATCAAGGTATTTTAAAAATAATTAAAAAAAAGAAGCATTCCATCTGATCGGAGTGCTTCTTTCATGTTCATTATTTACTTTCCACAATTAACGTAACCGGACCGTCGTTGGTTAAGGAGACGTCCATCATGGCTCCAAATTCCCCTGTTGCCACTGTGATCCCTTTTTCACGAAGAAGGCGATTAAAGGTTTCATAAATCGTAATGGCATATTCTGGACGTGCAGCCTCGACGAAGCTTGGTCTTCTTCCTTTGCGGCAATCTCCATAAAGAGTAAACTGAGAAACGGAAAGAATTTCGCCGCCGACATCTACTAGGGATAAATTCATTTTTTCCTCAGCATCTTCAAATATTCTAAGATTAGCAATTTTATCAGCCATGTAAGCTGCATCTTCTTCCTTATCATCGTGGGTTACTCCGACAAGCAATACCAGTCCTTTGGAGATTTCCCCCACCACTTCTCCATTTACGGTTACCTTTGCAGATTTACTGCGTTGTACTACTACTCTCATACTTAGAACTCCTTAATTCATCAATCGGCGTACTGAATAAACATCAGGAATTTGCTTGATCCGGTCAACAACTTTTTGTAAATGACTCACATTGTGAATGGCAATGGTCATGACGATGGAAGCCATTTTATTTCGGTCCGTTTTCCCCGTTACAGCTGAAATCGTTGTTTTCGTTTCATTAACAGCTTGAAGAACTTCATTCAAAAGACCTCTGCGATCAAAGCCGCTTATTTCGATATCAACGTTATATTCCTTACGGTCATTTAAGGAAGATTCCCACTCGACTGGGATTAATCTTGATTGCGCATCATTGGTATCAATATTGGTACAGTCGGAACGATGGACAGATACGCCTCGCCCTTTTGTTATATAGCCGACAATTTCATCACCCGGAACTGGATTACAGCATCGGGATAAGCGAATTAATAAATTATCAATTCCTTGTACACGTACCCCGGATTCCCGTTTTTTAGAGTTCGGAAACGCCTTTAAATCCGTGATAGCTTTGGTAATGTTGGCTGACTGCTCTTGGTCGCGTTTTTTGCGCCATTTTTCTGTTAAACGATTGGCAACCTGCAAAGCGGTTACCCCATTGTATCCTACCGCTGCGAACATATCTTCTTCGTTGGTGAAATTGAATTTTTCCGCTACCTTTTTCAGGTTTTCAAGCGTTAGTATTTCTTTAACGTCAAATTCCATATTGCGGATTTCTTTTTCAACCATCTCTCTGCCTTTTTCGATATTTTCATCCCGGCGCTGCTTTTTAAAGAAAGCACGGATTTTATTTTTAGCCTGAGAGGTTTGGGCAAGTTTCAGCCAGTCTTGACTAGGACCATAGGAATGTTTGGATGTTAGAATTTCAATAATATCGCCAGTTTTAAGTCTATAATCCAAGGTTACCATTTTTCCGTTCACTTTTGCCCCGATCGTCTTATTGCCTATTTCCGAGTGAATACGGTAGGCAAAATCGATCGGAACGGATCCGGAAGGTAATTCAATGACATCGCCTTTTGGTGTAAATACAAACACCATATCTGAGAATAAATCAATCTTTAATGATTCCATAAACTCTTCTGCATTGGCTGTATCATTTTGGAATTCAAGGATTTCTCTGAACCAGGTCAGCTTTTGATCGAAAGTTGACTCATCACTGATCGTTTTTCCTTCTTTATAAGCCCAGTGCGCTGCAATACCGAACTCAGCAATGTTATGCATTTCAAAAGTACGGATCTGTACTTCCAGAGGATCGCCTTTTGGTCCAATTACAGTGGTATGGAGTGACTGATACATATTCGGCTTAGGCATTGCAATATAATCCTTAAAGCGGCCAGGCATTGGCTTCCAGCAAGTATGAATAATCCCCAAAACGGCATAACAATCTTTAATACTGTTTACAACAATTCGAACAGCCAACAAATCATAAATTTCACTGAATTGTTTATTTTGCAAGGCCATTTTTCGATAAATGCTGTAAATATGTTTAGGACGACCGGATATTTCTGCCTTGATTGAAACTTCTCCCATTCTTCCCTTTACTTCTTCAATAACATCGTCAAGATACTGCTCACGCTCAGCACGCTTCTTTTTCATTAAATTGACAATTCGGTAATATTGCTGAGGATTCAAGTATCTTAAGGCTGTATCCTCCAACTCCCACTTGATTTTTGAAATCCCGAGGCGGTGAGCTAAAGGGGCAAAAATTTCAAGTGTTTCATTGGCAATCCGACGCTGCTTCTCCACTGGAAGATGTTTAAGAGTCCTCATATTATGCAGGCGATCGGCAAGCTTTATTAAAATTACACGGATGTCCTGAGCCATGGCAACAAACATTTTCCGATGGTTCTCTGCTTGCTGTTCTTCGTGCGATTTATATTTAATTTTCCCTAATTTTGTAACACCATCGACAAGCATGGCCACTTCTTCGTTAAAAGCAGCCGCAATATCCTTTAAAGATATATTCGTATCCTCTACAACATCATGAAGAAAACCGGCTGCCACCGTTGCTGGATCCATCTGGAGGTCTGCCAGGATACCGGCAACCTGAATCGGATGGATGATATACGGTTCGCCCGATTTTCGATATTGTTCACGATGAGCATGTTTAGCAAACTCATAGGCTCGCTTTACCAATTCCACATGCTCAGCATTTAAATATATTTTCGTCTTGTCGATGACTTGGTCGGCTGTTAACACTTGATCATTTGCCATGAAATCACCTTTATTTTCATTACATTTTATGAAGCCATTCTATTAAAAAAATAAACTTATGTTACTTTATAAAATTGTTACTAAATTAAAATGATTGTTACTATTATCGAAAAAAAAAAGCAAGATGTAAAGAGATTTAGACTTATTTCCACAAATTATGAGAAAAAAAGCAAATTTTTGATGATTAACAAAGAGAGCACTCTTTTCTTGAGTGCCCTGGAATGATTGACTAATACTTCATTAATGTTAAGACATCATAGCCGTCTAACTTGCTACGACCATCCAAGTAAGATAATTCAATAATAAAAGCAATACCTGCAACGACACCACCAAGCTGTTCCACTAATTTAATAGTGGCGTCAATGGTTCCGCCTGTAGCTAATAAATCATCGGTAATTAAAACACGCTGACCCGGTTTGATCGCATCTTGGTGGATGGTTAAGACATCTTGGCCGTATTCCAGTCCATAGCCCACTTTGATGGTTTCACGAGGTAGCTTTCCTTCTTTCCGTACTGGAGCAAAGCCAAGTCCTAATGAATAAGCGACCGGACATCCGATAATAAATCCGCGAGCTTCTGGCCCAACGATTATATCGATTTGTTTATCCTTCGCATAGGATACAATTTGGTCAGTGGCATATCTATATGCATCCCCATTATTCATTAATGGAGTTATATCTTTAAATACTATTCCTTCTTTTGGGTAATCCGGTACGATAGCTACAAATTGCGTTAAATCCATTGTTTAATTGCCTCCTCAAGATCAGCGGACTCCATCAAAATTTGATCAAACCAATTCTTTAATTCGTGGAAGGATGAATACAATAGGTCCTGTTCAAGCTGGTATTGTTTCATTTTGGTTTGATATGTGATTGAATCCGTTAAATCACGCTTCATTGGTTGATTGTTTAAAGTAATAAATCCATTATTTATTGTAACAAAATCCAGTTCATAAAACACCTTTGCTAAAAAAGAGATTGTTTCCTGCGACCAGCCCCGATGTTTTGCAATATCTTCACCATATCGTTTCAAGTCAATGGACCCTTTTTTCAAAAGCAATCCGTAAAACCATTTAAAATGCTCCCTGGTTGGTACGGTACTGAAAAAATCACTGGATTCCTTATAAAAATAAGCATAAATTCTGGCTGGTTGTTTTCCTTGTAATAAATGAATGACGATTTCTTTAGAACATGGGAAATCTGCCAGAACTATATTCGCCTTATCAACGTCAAGATCCCTTGCTTCATCAGGATGTTGAATAAGAATGGCACCATCTTGTAAATTGGCATTTATTTTATCATAATTGCCTTTATTAAAAAAAATAATCTTTCTATTATGGGACGGGACCACATTTATAATACTATTCAACCTCTTTTGTCCCCGAAAATCAAATAGCTGCCAAGATTGAACGGAAAGATCTTGGATAAATATTTGAGGTTTACGGATATTATTCCATTCATTGATGGATAATTCCCCGATTAATGAAACCTTCGAGACAGGAGAAATTTCTTCCACTAACGGCCCCAAACCAAAACCAATTCCATCAAGACTTGATCCATTTTCTTTCACCATTAACTTCAAGTGGTTCTGGTCACTGCCAATTTTTTTAATGGAAGTAATATCCACATTTTTAATTAACACCTTTGGCTTGGCATTATCCATCCCAAAAGGGGCAAGAAGATTCATTTCTTCCAGTGAGGATAAATCGATGTCCTCCAGATTCACTTCCTCGTCCAAATAAGTGATGGGGACGAAATCCTCTTCTGTCAAAAGGTCATCCGCCAAATTATTTAAACGATCGCGAAGCTCCGCAACATCTTCAAGTTTTAGTGTCATCCCCGCTGCCATTGGGTGTCCCCCGAAATGGGGCAACAATTCACGACAGGTCGATAAATTATGGAAAAGATCAAATCCTGCAATACTACGCGCTGAGCCTTTGGCCAGACCCTTTTCTCGGTCATAGCTTAAGACAATGGTTGGCCGATAATACTTTTCAACCAATCTTGATGCAACGATCCCAATAACACCAGCATTCCAGCCCTCTTTTCCAATAACTAATACTTTATTGAAATCAAGAGGAAAATGGGTTTCCACCTCAGAGATGGCCTCTTCCGTAATGGTATTCACGATAGACTGCCTTTCCTTGTTATGCGCCTCCATTTCCTCTGCAAGCATGACTGCTTCATCCGGATCTTCTGAGAGAATTAACTGTACGGCCAAATCAGCATCAGCCAATCGGCCAACTGCATTAATCCTTGGCGCAAGCGAAAAGCCAACTGTTTCTTCATTAATGGAAGCAAGATTTACACCAGCTGATTTAAATAAAGCTTTTATACCCATATTGTTTGTTAATTTCAGTTTTTCGAGTCCCTTTTTGGCTATCAAGCGATTTTCACCTTTAAGCGGAACTAAATCGGCAATGGTGCCAATCACAGCAATCTCAAGCAAATGCTCCGGTACGCTGCCATATAAGGCATGAGCCAATTTAAAAGCTACTCCCACACCGGCAAGATCACGGAATGGATAAACACTGTCAGGCAACTTGGGATGGATGATTGCAAGTGCTTCTGGTAATTCAGGGCCTGGTTCATGATGGTCGGTAACAATTAAATCTAGACCCAGTTCTTTGGCAATTCCCGCTTCATGAATGGCGGCAATCCCCGTATCTACTGTTATGATCAGTTTAATTCCTTGCTCTGCAGCATGGCGAAAAGCAGGTTCATTTGGTCCGTATCCTTCTGTAAAACGGTTAGGAATATAAAAGTCAACATTTGCCCCTAGATCTCGGAGAGTGATCATTAATACCGAGGTACTGCTGACCCCATCGGCATCATAGTCCCCAAAGATTAAGATAGGCTCCTGTGTTTCAATTGCTTCACGAATTCGTTTAACTGCCACGTCCATTCCTTTCATTAAAAAAGGATCGTGGAACTCATCTTTTCCAAATAAAAAATACCGCGCAGAATCAACGGTATCTAATCCACGATTGACGAGCAGTGACGCGACAAGAGGTGTGATTTTCAACTCTTTTTGCAGCTTTTCAACTAATGTTTGATCAGAATCTCGAACAACCCATCTTGTTTTCGACTGTAGCATCTTTTATGTGTCACCTCTCAGACTTCTTATTATACAGGAGCTAAGACATGCTTTCAATCATAGATATGTTAAATACTTTTGAACAAAGAAAAGCGGAAGCACTTTTCAATGCACTTCCGCTGACTTTTTATACTTGTGGTTGGTCGCTATATTTTTTCTTTTCTTTAACGGTTTTAATAACGCCTTTCTTTTTAAGCTCTTTACACTTAAATACATACCATAAAGAACCTGCAATAAAGACGGAGGAATAAACACCCACGATTAATCCAACAAACAAGGCGATAGAGAAGTTACGAATAGATGGGCTTCCAAAAACCATCAAGCAAATAACCGTAATGAGAACTGTTAAAACCGTGTTAAACGAACGAGTTAACGTTTGGCGAATACTTACGTTGACGACATCCGCTATATCCTGAACCGTTTTCAGGCGTTTTTTCTTTTGCATATTTTCACGAACTCTATCGAAAGTAACAATCGTATCGTGATTTGAATATCCGATAATCGTTAAGATCGCAGCAATAAAGTTCAAATCAACTTCAAGTCTTGTAATACTAAATATGGCAATCATAAAGAAGGCATCGTGAAGGATTGCAGCAACGGCAGCGATAGCCATGTATGCTTCAAATCGAAGGGAAACATAAAGGATAATCCCGATTGAAGCAAACAATACTGCGAAAAATGCATTTTTCGCAAGTTCCTTTCCGACAGTTGGAGAAACAGTGCTGACGTTTGGCTCATAACCAAATTTCTTTTTGAAGTCCGATTTCAATTCAGCAATTTCTTTTTGGGAAAGTACACCAATCATTCTGACTGCACCAATTTGCTTTTTATCACCTGAGATGACAATATCATCAGGTGTTAAATGCTGCTCAGTAAAAGCATCTTTTACTTTTGAAGTAGTCAAAGGTGTTTTTGACTGAACCTCTACCCGGGTTCCACTTGAAAAATCAATACCCAAATTCATGCGGAAAATGGTGATGATTACAATCCCTACAACAAGTAAAACTCCCGAAAGCAAAAAAATCTTATTCCTGACTTTAACAAAATCAAATCTATCAAATCTGGTAGGGAGGTTGATTGTATCAACATTCTCATTAATAGATCTAATTTGAGACTGACGTACTGAAAACCAGCCATGTTTATTTTTTAATAATCCACTGTGGACCCAAAGTCCTAACAAGAACCTTGCTCCGTAAACATTGGTGAGGAAGCTCATAAGAACACTCACAATCAACATCGTTGCAAATCCTTTTACAGAGCTGTTCCCATAGAAAAATAGCACACCAGCAGTTAGGATGGTAGTTAAGTTGGCATCAAATATGGCTGTAAAAGCATGTTGTTCGCCAGCTTGGAAGGCAGATTTAATGCTTTTCCCCACTTTAAGTTCTTCTCTAATCCGCTCATAAGTGATAATATTGGCATCTACAGCCATTCCGACCCCGAGTATAATCGCTGCAATTCCCGGCAAGGTGAGAACTCCATTCATCCAGTCAAATATTAATAAGACAAGAAAAATATAAATGGATAATGTGATGGTAGAAATAAAGCCTGGAAAACGGTAATAAAAAATCATAAACAGATAAATTAGAATTACCCCAATGATTCCTGCAAATACGGTGTCATGTAAAGCATTTTCTCCGAATTTTGCTCCAACAGAGGTAGAGTACACTTCTTTCAGCTTAACGGGCAATGACCCTGCCTTTAACAAAGAAGCTAACGTTTGGGCTTCTTTAACAGTGAAATTACCAACAATCGAAACGGTATTTTGATTAAAAACTTGATTTACAGTTGGTGCTGATAAATATTTAGGATCCTTTTTTGTCATTTCTGATTTAAAGGAATCCTTACCTTCTTTATAATCGAGCCAAATGACTAGAAGATTACTTCCGTATGGTCTGTTAGAAATATCCTTCGTAACTTTTGCAAACTTATCGGCACTTTTTAAAGTTAATGAAACGCTAGGTTTTCCGTTTTCATCAAAAGTTTGCTTTGCTCCGCCCTGCTTTAAATCAGCTCCGTCCATCATAAGCTTGTCATTGACATCACGGAAGCTTAGATTTGCCTGTGTGGATAGAATTTCGCGAGCTCTATTTTGGTCTTTAACACCTGCTAGTTGAACTCGAATGCGATTTTTGCCTTCAATCTGAATATTCGGCTCACTGACACCCAGAACATTAATCCGTTTATCAAGTGCCTCAGCCGTACTGGCTAATACATCCTTGTCAATTTTCTGACCTTTTTTCGCCGGTTTCACCTCATATAGAACCTCAAAACCGCCTTGGAGGTCTAGCCCAAGCTTAATATGATTTAAGATGTTCTTCGTCGTTGCTCCCATTGTGCTTCCAATTAATAGAACCACAAGAATAAAAGCAACAATTCTACTGCGCTTTACCATTATGTAGTTTTCCTCCTTAGTGCGCATGCATAGTACTGATACGAACAAGCCCTATACAACTATATTAAAAAGTCACTGCTTTCATTATGGAATAAGTAGGAATACCTGTCAATTTACAAAAAAATGAAATGAAAATAGCAAATTCATTATTTCAATAACTCTTTAAGTTCATTTTCATCTTCAAATGAAAACTCGGTGGATTTATACGCTTCAATTGTGGCGTAATTGATATAGTCACTTACCTTAACGGAGAGAATATCCTGAATCATTTCAAATAACTTTGGCTCATTTTTAACCTTTTTCCACTTTTTCCTAATTAGATATTGCCAGAATTCTTCCGCTGATACAGAGTCGTACCCCAGCAAGGCAAACTCCTCTAGTTTACTCCAAATAGCTGGCTGCACTTGGGTACGAAAGTGATCAAATGTGTGACTAATATCCATTTTTACTGCTCCCTCTGGGTAACACCCCAAAATATGAAAGAATTTAAAAAGCTGTTAGTACTTGTCATGCTTTGTCCACCATGCTGCATATAGATAATTGTATATGAAATCGCCTATTTTGAGAAGGTGGGAAGGTGAATGTCGAAGTTTTTAAAGGGGACTTTTATCCTGTTAATCGCGGGATTAGTTACAAGAGTCCTTGGTTTTATTTATCGGATTGTCCTAGCACGCAGTATTGGCGAAGAAGGCGTTGGTTTATATATGATGGCCTATCCAACCTTTATTCTCGTTGTGACGATCACCCAATTAGGACTTCCAGTAGCTATTTCGAAAAATATTGCAGAAGCAGAGGCTAGGAAGGATTATGCAGAAATAAAAAAAATTCTGGTCGTTTCGTTAGCAACAACCATTCTCTTATCGATCATCATTACACCGGCCCTAATTCTCCTTGCCCCGATGCTATCCGAAACTTTATTTACGGATAAAAGAACGTATTATCCATTAGTTGCCATTGCACCTGCACTGCCCATTATTGCTATTTCATCCGTGTTAAGAGGTTATTTCCAGGGAAGACAAAACATGCGTCCCTCTGCCTTATCCCAGATCTTTGAACAAGTTGTCCGGATTACTCTGATTGCTGTCGTAACTAAAACCTTTTTGCCTTATGGAGTGGAATACGCAGCCGCCGCCGCCATGGGTGCATCAGTCTTAGGAGAGCTTGTTTCACTCATTTATCTTTTAACAACCTTTAAATTAAAAAAACGGTTTAAATTACGAAAGGACTTTTTCCAATTTGTCCATAAAGGAAAACGGACGTTTAACGATTTAATGAAGATTGCCTTGCCGACTTTAGGGAGCAGAATGATTGGCTCCGTTTCCTGGTTTTTTGAACCAATTGTAGTAGTCCATAGCTTAGCAATTGCCGGTGTGCTTGCTGTGGAAGCGACAAAACAGTATGGGGCTCTAACTGGTTATGCGATGCCTCTGTTAATGCTGCCTTCGTTTGTCACTTTTTCCTTGGCAACGTCTTTAGTCCCGGCCATTAGTGAAGCCAATACACAAAAAAACTATAAATTAATCGAATATAGGCTTCAGCAAGCATTGAGACTGACCTTTTTAACAGGTGGACTTGCTGTGATTGTCCTATATGTATTAGCCGACCCGCTAATGCAATTGATGTACGGTTCAACGAAGGGGGCTTACTTTATCAGGCTGATGGCACCATTCTTTCTCTTTTATTACTATCAGGGTCCGCTGCAGGCTGTTTTACAAGCGTTAAACCTTGCGAGAGCAGCGATGATTAACAGTTTAATTGGTGCCGTGATTAAAACAGCAGTAATCTTTTTTCTCGCTTCTCAAGAATCATTTGGCATTACCGGGGCGGCCCTCGGAATCATTGTCGGGTTTGTCCTAGTCACAGTCTTGCATTTTGCCACCGTATTGAAAAAAATCACCTTTGCTATTTATGTCCTGGATTATGCTAAAGGATTTTTAGTTATGGGAATCTCCGGTTGGCTTGGTTATTGGTTATTTGCCCATACATTATTACACGAATCATTGGCCATAAGAGTCCTTTCATCCTCCGGAGTTATGGGAATATCTTATGTTATTCTATTATACATTTTTGGACTTATTAGGAGAGAAGAGCTTCAACGCATCCCATGGATCGGTAAATTATTATAAAAGACACGCAGATTTGCGTGTCTTTACTCTTCGTCCATCAAATCAATATAAAACTTTCCATTCTCATAGCTGCAAAAAGATATTTTTTTCAGATCACGGTAACCCTTTTTTTTCATTTCCTGACGTAGCCACAAATTTGTTTTATTGATCCGCTGTAAATTCTCTTCCTCTACAGTCCCATCGAGAATAAGTGGAATAGTGATGTCACCGCTTTTCGCTTCACTCGAATCACTGCCCTTTTGTTTTTCAATTACTGATAGGCTTCCGGAAGATTCCAATATGGCAAACTCAACATCAGCAATACTTCGAATATCCTTTTCGCGAAGTTGCGTCAATAAATCGTCGAAGTTGTAACGTTGCTTCCGCATGGCTTCTTCGTCAATTTTTCCTCTGTTAATGATAATGCTCGGTTTACCGTCAACCAAGTCACGAAATTTTTTACTTTTAAGTGAGCTGATTGCCATGATAATTTGAACGGCCATTAACAAAACCATCGGTAAAACCGCATGAAAAAGTTTGACAGTCGGTCTTTCAATAGCAACAACAGCTAGCTCACCAATCATGATAAAAACGACCAGGTCAAGAATACTTAATTCTCCTATTTCTCTTTTACCCATTAATCGAAAAATGACAAGGATTAGGGCATAAAAAAATATTGTTCGAAAAATAATGGTGAGAAATTCCTCCAATTGTTGTCGCTCCTTTTTATAGCGTTCGCTTGTATTGTTCACAGATAACAGGAATTCATGAAAGGAATTATATCCCAAATTATTTAACAAAAAGATTCTACTTTTAATACTTGGTGAATACGCTTGTACTAGGAAGGAAACTATGGTCCGAGGCTAGACACCTTAGATAGAAGGGTTAGTCAGCCTACAGGCAGTTAAAGGAGGAGAGGAAAAATCGAATCAAAAAGTTTTGGTACAGCTATTTTGTTTGGAATGATTTTCATTTTCGCATTTGCCGTCATCTGCAGCCTGATTTTTTCTTTAATACTAAGATATACATCCGTACAAGAATCATCGATACAATATATTACAACGGCATTGTCATTTGTTGGGCTGTTCGGCGGAGGATTTCTATCTGGAGGAAAAAGAAAAGAGAAGGGCTGGCTTATTGGGGGAACAACAGGTCTTATTTACTCCTTAATTGTATTTTTAGCCCAATACCTAGGCTACGACCGCTTATTTGATGCAGAGCAATTGATTTATCATACTTGTTATACATTAATTGCGATGATGGGCGGTATTTTAGGAGTCAATCTTGCTTCAGGTAATTCTAGAACAGCATGAAAAGCCAAGCGAAAAGCGCAAGCGCCCTGGTCAGCGGCGTATGGCCTGGAGTCTCTCCAACTGAGATAAAGGAAACACGAAGAGCCGGAGGCGATTCGATGTTGACTTATCGTAGGGCGGAGAGCGAAGGACACTAGCCGCTAGGGGGCTGGAGCTAGATAATAAAAAAGGAAGCCAACTTTTTTAGTTGGACTTCCTTTTTATTATGCTTGTGTTTCTTTGCTTTGCTCCGTTACTTCACGGATAGCAGAGCGATCATACGTCAGGCGGCTTCCATCACCGCATTTAATGACAACCTTATTATCATCGATAGAATCGACAAAGCCATGTAATCCGCCAATGGTGACGATTTTATCACCTTTTTTAAGCTCGTTTTGCATTTGCGATACTGCTTTTTGGCGTTTTTGCTGTGGGCGAATTAATAAGAAATAGAACAACACAAACATTAAAATCAATGGTAGTAGTGTAGTTAAGTTACCCATTTGTATTTTCCCTCCTTTCAAAAATATCTATTAGAAATTTCTTGCGTTTGGCTTATTAAAACCATAACGCTCAAAAAATTCTTCTCTGAAATCACCAAGCCTGTCTTCCATGATAGCTTGTCTGACTTTCTCCATTAATCTTAACAGAAAATAGAGATTATGGTAAGACGTTAAACGAATTCCAAACGTTTCATTACAATGAATTAAATGGCGGATGTATGCCCTGCTGTAATTTCGGCATGTGTAGCAATCACATTCGGGATCAAGTGGACCAAAATCACGCGCATATTGAGCATTTTTCACGACTAAACGGCCATTACTAGTCATTAATGTACCGTTACGGGCAATTCTAGTCGGCAATACGCAATCAAACATATCAATACCGCGAATTGCGCCATCAATTAATGAATCCGGAGAACCCACTCCCATCAAATATCGCGGTTTATGGGTTGGAAGCATCGGTGTTGTAAATTCAAGAACACGATTCATGACATCCTTTGGTTCCCCAACTGATAGTCCACCAACTGCGTAACCAGGGAAATCAAGTGAAACTAAATCATCTGCACTCTGTTTACGAAGCTCTTCGTATTCCCCGCCCTGGACAATTCCAAATAAGCCTTGATCTTCCGGTCGTTGATGGGCCTTTAAACAACGCTCTGCCCATCTTGATGTTCTCTCAACTGATTTTTTCATATATTCAAATGAGGCCGGATAAGGAGGGCATTCATCAAAAGCCATCATGATATCAGAACCAAGAGCGTTTTGGATTTCCATTGCTTTTTCCGGTGATAAAAATAGCTTTTCACCACTTAGGTGATGGCGGAAGTGAACTCCTTCTTCTTCAATCTTTCGGAACTCACTTAGACTGAATACCTGAAATCCGCCAGAATCCGTTAAAATGGCCCGATCCCAGTTCATGAATTTATGTAGGCCGCCCGCTTCTTTAATGATTTCATGTCCCGGACGTAGCCATAAATGATAGGTATTACTTAAGATAATACCTGCTCCCATTTCCTTTAAATCTTCAGGGGCCATTGTTTTAACGGTTGCCAATGTCCCGACAGGCATAAACGCCGGGGTATCAAACGAACCATGTGGAGTATGTACTTTCCCGAGCCTTGCTCCTGTCTGCTTACATGTTTTAATTAATTCATATCGAATTGCAGTCAACTTGTTTTCTCCTTCCTGATGAACGGATTAGATGATGAACATCGCATCCCCAAAACTAAAGAATCGGTAGCGTTCCTGTACAGCTGTTTTATAGGCATGCAATACATTTTCTCTTCCCGCTAAGGCGCTAATCAGCATGATTAAAGTGGATTTGGGCAAATGAAAATTCGTAATCATACCATCAATCGCTTTAAATTCATAGCCTGGATAAATAAAAATATCGGTCCAGCCGCTTCCTTCGGTAAAGTTCCCATTATTGGCAGAAGCAATCGTTTCTAGCGTTCTCGTTGACGTTGTACCAACTGTAATAATTCTGCCACCCTTTTTCCTTACATCATTTAGCAGCCGGGCCGTCCTATCCGTAACCGTATAAAATTCAGAATGCATTTCATGTCCTTCAATATCATCTACATTAACCGGTCTAAACGTACCAAGGCCGACATGTAAGGTAATAAAGGCAATATGTACACCCTTTGCTTTCACCTCAGTTAGAAGTTCCTTTGTAAAATGCAGTCCTGCAGTTGGCGCAGCAGCAGAGCCAGGTTCCTTCGCGAAAACGGTTTGATAGCGGTCACGGTCATCCAACTGTTCTTTTATATAAGGTGGCAGCGGCATCTCACCAAGCTGATCAAGCACCTCATAAAATATTCCATCATACTTAAACTCAAATATTCTTCCGCCATGTTCTTCTGTTCCGGTACACACTGCCTTTAGCAAACCATCACCAAATTCAATCTCAGTGCCTTCTTTGATTCTTTTGGCCGGTTTAACAAGTGTCTCCCATTGATCACCTTCCCGCTGTTTTAACAGCAGGACTTCAATTTTTGCTCCGGTATCCTGTTTCACACCAAATAGGCGTGCCGGCAATACCTTCGTGTCATTTAACACAAGGCAATCCCCTTCACGCAAATATTCGGTAATATGTTTAAAAACTTCATGCTTTAATTCGCCTGTCTCTTTATTCAATATCATCAAGCGGCTGTCAGATCTATTGTTTAATGGAACTTGGGCGATTAATTCTTCTGGTAAATAAAAATCAAATAAATCTAATTTCATCTAATTACATCCTTACTTTATCTAAATCTGCCAATCAAATAGAAAATCAAAGACAACACAATACTAGCTATGATTGAAGTTACAATAGGGAAATAAAAAGTAGTATTCCCTTTTTTGATCACAATATCACCGGGTAATTTTCCAAGATGCAGCACCGGCATGAGCAACCCGATAAGAAAGATCACTCCCCCGACGATCATCAGGGTTTTAGATATGCCTGTCATGGCGCAGGTACCTCCAAGCCGAAATGATGATACACAGCCGTGGTTACGATTCTTCCGCGTGGTGTTCGCTGCAAGAATCCAATTTGTAACAAATACGGTTCATAAACATCTTCAATCGTTTCAGACTCTTCTCCAATGGAAGCAGCAATAGTATCAAGTCCAACAGGTCCTCCGCGGAATTTTTCAATAATCCCCTTAAGCAACTTATGATCGATATGATCTAATCCAAGTGGATCGACCTGCAGTAGTTCGAGTGCTTCCTTAGCGAGTAGAAGGTGAATCGTCCCATCCCCTTTTACCTGAGCAAAATCACGGACCCTGCGCAGCAAGCGATTGGCAATCCTCGGTGTCCCCCTTGATCGCCGGGCAATTTCTGCGGCAGATGGTCCATCTATTTCCGTTTCAAATAATTCGGCTGTTCGTTTGACGATGCTTTTTAGTTCATCCTCCTTATAATACTCGAGCCGGCCTAAAACTCCAAATCGATCCCTGAGTGGTGCAGATAAGGCACCTACTCTTGTGGTAGCCCCCACAAGCGTAAAAGGTGGCAAGTCAAGGCGAACAGAACGTGCACTTGGACCCTTCCCAATGACGATATCAAGACAAAAATCCTCCATCGCCGGGTACAATACCTCTTCAATCGATCTTGGAAGGCGGTGAATCTCGTCGATAAATAAGACATCACCCGGCTCAAGCGCAGTTAAGATAGCTGCCAAATCCCCCGGCCTTTCAATTGCAGGCCCGGATGTTGTCCGAATATTAACTCCCATTTCATTTGCAATGATCACTGCCAATGTAGTCTTCCCTAATCCAGGCGGACCATAAAGCAACACATGGTCCAAGGTTTCTTTCCTAAGCTTAGCCGCTTTAATAAAAACATCCAGGTTATGCTTCACCTGTTCTTGGCCAATATACTGCTTTAATGTTTGCGGTCTGAGACTTTGTTCAAAGCTCATTTCGCTCTCATTTACATCACTGGATATAATCCGGTCATCCATGTACCATCACCTATTTCAAAAGGCTCTGCAACGCCTTTTTAATATATTGATCCGTTGAAAGTTGTTCTTGTCTCAGTTCAGGAGTAATCTTTTTGATTTCCTTCTCTGAATAGCCCAATGCCTTTAATGCAAGGATGGCTTCTTCAAACGCAGTTTCGTTAGGTTGCGTATGTAATGCTATTTGGTCCGCATTAAATAAATTTGGAAAATAGTCTGGAACAATGTCTTGGAGTTTTCCTTTTAAATCAAGGATCATTTGCCGTGCTGTTTTTTTGCCGACACCAGGAAACTTAATCAAAAAGCTTTCATCTTCATTTTCAATAGCATGTACCACCTGCTGCACTTCACCCGAAGCAAGGATGGCCAATGCTCCTTTTGGTCCTATACCGGAAACATTCAAAAGTTTGGTAAACAATTTTTTCTCTTCCCTTGATTCAAACCCGTATAAGGCCATGACATCCTCACGCACATAATGATACGTAAAAACAGTAACCATTGTTCCCATTTTTCCTGAATAGATAAACGGATTGGGGGTTGAAATTTGGTAGCCAATCCCGTTGTTTTCAATGACGATATACTCCGGACCGACAAACTCGACGGTTCCTTTAATAAATTCAAACAATCCGATTCTCTCCTCATAACCGCTAAATCGAGCGTCATTAGCCTGACACTGTATTTCATTCTACCATACAATTTCATTGGTTTTAAGAAATAAGATTAGAAAACTCGCCGATTGGCGAGCCTTTAGGCGAAGACAGAGGAGTAGTTGCCCTTATGCCTGATAGGAAAGTTTTTACTTCCTATCGGCCAAAAGAAAAAAATCAGGCCGATTTATAGAGATCCCGGTCTGATTTTCGTTTATTATTCTTTTTTTATGGAATATGACTTAAAGGTTTCCAATACCTCAACATAGCGATCTTTCGTTTTAATTGGTATACCCTGCAACAATTGTTGCTGTGTGTTACTTTCTAACTTTTTCATGTCTAGTTGAAAAAAGGATTGAATAATTCTTAGCCGATCAGGTCGTCCATTAAAAATCGTGAGGACACCATCTTCGGTAATGCCAAAAAAGCCATTTGCTTTTAATAATGGGGAGATATCATCCTCTTGCTTTCTAAATACAAAAGTTTCACCATTAATATCTATAATTTGCCACTGATCATATTTTGCCCAGAAATTCTCCATAGACCAGCATGTTTCATGGACTACCTCCTGACTAATTTCACCATCTAGGTACATTCTTTCCAAGACGACCGTAAAGTGCTGAGGCTCTGTCTGTTTATGGCCATCCATTGAGGCTGCTAAGGCAGAGACATTCACGTTCAGTACCGCATAAATAGTAAAGCAACTCATCAAGATATAACGGATGTTCCTCAATAAATTGGACCTCATAACACTCACCTCTTTTAGTCAATTTGAACATGCCTTACAATCCTAGTTTAACCTTTATTTGTCTTTTTATCCGAATGGCCGTAAAAAAGAGGCAAAGCACATTGCTTTGCCTCTTCACTTACTGTGGCACCTCGTTATTGTGATTGCGGTCACGCCCTAATGAGCCCTCATCAGTAATAACCTGAACATTTTTGCCATTGGCATAAGGCTTTACCGCCTTCTCTATCGCCTGTTTTGTTTGTGAAGCTTTACGGTTATCAGCTAATTTCACCGATATCATTACGGTATTTCCGTAAGCGACTGACCTGATGCTTCGAACATTATCGACGGTCCTTACTTTATTTCTGATTTGATCCGTTATCGTTTCCTGGACTTTGGGTTCTGTTGCCGTTCCCATTGTACCGGTTCTTTTATTTAAATGTCCGTGGTAATTCATATCACTCGTGCTAAATCGGTTATCGCGCTGGAAAAAGTTGCGGTCCGTCTTCGCTAAAGGGGTAGTTGGATTTTTCGGATTCCCGTTTTCATCCCTGGTCTGAAGAAGCCTTCTTTTTTCCGAACGGGTTACTGCATCTTCGTCTCCGAGAGTATGATCCATGATTTCTGTCATGGCCCCATCGTTATCTCTTAGCAATCCATGATGATTTGACGGGTGGTTTTCATTAGAATAATATCCTACCGGTCGTAATAGATTTTTACTGGAATCATTTACACCGGCAGTGTTACGGTTGTTATCGGAACAACCTGCTAATCCAAAAGATAGTAATGCCGCAAGAGGAATCAGCCACTGCTTCTTATTCAAGCGAAAAACCCCCTCTAATAACATCCTGAGCATCAATCACATGCTCATTAATAGGGTGTTTCGACAAGGGGATTTTCATACTTATTCAATCTGATCCAAAACCTTTTCAAAAAATTTCTTCCTACTGTAAAATTGGCCAACAGACAGGTCTATCACCTGTTTTAATTTTATTTGATCACTATAGGTCTTCTCCCTGATTAACCGATTCCACTCTCGAAAAATATCCGCTGGATAAGCAAGAGCAACCATAAAGCTCCTGTCTTCACGATGTTTTTTAAATTGCGGATAATAAAACAGTTTATCAAGTGACCAATCTAAGTACGGTAAAATTCGATTGGCATATTGCAAATAATCAAATTCTGCAGGACCAATACTTACTAAATCAAAATCAATCAAATATAAATCACCTTTTCGATGACGGAGAAAATTGTGGTGAGCCACATCCCCATGGAGGATAACGGGAGGATTATTTGCAAAGCTATCCGGTATTTTTTCAAATTGATTTAGTGACCACTGAGCCCACGAGATCCATTCAGAAATAAAGGGCTCACTGATAAAATAGCGAAGAAACGGAAGATTATTTGCAAATATTTGCAGTCGTTCTTTCCATTTTCCAAGTAAATCTGCCTCAGAAAGTAAAGTCCGATAGCGGGAAGTACATTTTTCAGTAATCTGATGAAATTGTTCTATTATATCTAAACCATCCTGGCGATTTTTTTGAGTATGAAATGAAAAAGCTGTTTTATTTGAAGGAATATACTCGATGCAGCCAAAGTATATTCCTTCGAAAAAGAGATCTTCACCCATTGGTGGAGAAAGAAATTGATAAGTTTTGGAAAACCCTTCTTTTTTAAGAGTTGCCGTAAAAGCTTCTTGTAGTTTTAGTTTCTTGTTCGACTGGTATCCTTTAATTACATAGGTTTTACTGGTTGTTTTTAACAGAAAAACATTCCCATGTAGAGGTTTTATTTTGGTAATATCGATAAACTGAGATTTAAAATAAGAGAAGAGACGATCAAAATATGCATCGTCTCGTGCTTTTTTTATATTAGCTGCTTTCATCTTGATAACCCGGCATTCCAAATGTCGTGCCCATTGGTGCCATGCCATAAGGATTCATAAAAGGTGGCTGGGCTACATTGGCAGGTCCAGTATAGGGGGCACTATAAACGGGCGGAGTTGGTGGGACAAAATTAACTGGTGCCTGGGCTGCAGGTGCGCCACATCCGCAGTCATTAAGAGCACCCGGTCCCATAGGCTGTCCTTGTGTCATTGCACCAGGCATTGCCATTTCAGGCGACTCCATTCCCATTGGTCCCATCATCCCCATTTGACCAGCCATTTGTGGGTATCCATACGGCTGTCCATAACCGCCAACCCCATACGGGTTCACCGCTCCCGGATTTCCATAAACCGTTTCAGGCATCGGCTGTCCATAACCTGCTGGCATTTGGCCGTATGCTGCTGGGTCCATTTGCATTGGCTGCTGGTATCCTGGCATTTGGCCGTACGCCGCTGGGCCCATTTGCATTGGCTGCTGATACCCTGGCATTTGGCCGTACGCCGCTGGGCCCATTTGCATTGGCTGCTGATACCCTGGCATTTGGCCGTATGCTGCTGGGTCCATTTGCATTGGCTGCTGGTATCCTGGCATTTGGCCGTATGCTGCTGGGTCCATTTGCATTGGCTGCTGGTATCCTGGCATTTGGCCATATGCTGCTGGGTCCATTTGCATTGGTTGCTGGTATCCTGGCATTTGGCCGTACGCCGCTGGGTCCATTTGCATTGGTTGCTGATATCCTGGCATTCCCATAGCAGCTCCAGGATTAACCGCTGGGCTCATTGCAGGCATTTGCGGCATGAACGACGATGACTCATCAAAATGATGCGGCATAAACGATGTACCGCCCATCGGTGCTACTGACCCAACTGGAGCGCCGCCCATTGGTACCGCCGCACCACCAACCATTCCAGGGGCCATCGGCATAGCCGGTGTTGCAGGAAATGGCAACGGTTGGACAGGGAAACCTCCAAATGGCGGACAAAATCCTGGTCCTGGCATAATTGGAGTAACTGGAACACAATAGTCCTGCTGTGGCTGTGGCATCTGCATTGGCATTTCAACAGGTGCTTCCATTTTTGGCGGTGGAGCAAAAATAGGATTTTCCTTCATAGGAATCGGGTTTTCCTTCATAGGAATTGGGATTTCCTTTTTAGGAACTTCTTTTACCTCCGGGAGGATATTAGCTGGTTTAGGCGGTAATTGTGGCTGTTCTACCTTCATTTGTTGCATATTCATCATATAGTAGTTATTAATATCGATTTCAGGGACTACTTGCAGAGGCATTTTTGGAGTATAAGGTGCTTTAGGTGCTTCTTTTACGATTGGCTGTTCCTTAATTGGCATTTCTTTGATTGGCATTTCTTTGATGGGGATTGGTTTTTCCTTGGCAAACGGATGATCTGTCAGCGGAACTTCTTTTTTTATTCCTGGATTTGCCCCTTCCTTTTTTACTATTCCTCCTGAAGTTGGGACTTTTATTTTCATACCGGGCATAATCATATCAGGATTGCTGAGCTGTGAATTGAGTTTTTTCAGCTCTTCAAAGTTCACGCCGTACTTCTTGGCGATCTTCCAAAGAGTATCCCCTTTCTGTACGATATGGATCTTCACTCTGATTTCCCTCCTATGGCATAAGTCCATATAGTGTATGTGTGAATGGGCAAAATGCTAATATTCTTCTCCAAAACTTATGCATTTTTTTTGAAAAATATGATTAGCCATGGGTATAAGCAAAATTTATCCTTGAGGGGCGCGGTTTCTCATCGGTATAGAATCTTATATAGACAACTCTTTTCCAATTTCCAAACAAAAAAGACGCAACCATTTAAGCTGCATCTTTAGAAAATATTTAGGAATTGGCTAGCATCCGTTCTAATGCCAACTTGGCATCTTCGGCAATTTCGTTGCTAACTCTAATAATGTTGCGATTTTCAGGATCCCCCAATGTTTCGAGGCTCCAAACTAAATGCGGCAGATCAATGCGGTTCATCGTCAGACACGGACACATTTGTGGATTTAACGAAATAATGTGCTTATCAGGGTGCTGTTGGATAATTCGGTTGACCAGATTCATTTCGGTACCAATTGCCCAGGCTGAACCAGGCTCCGCTTTTTCAATTGTATTAATGATATAGCTAGTAGAACCAGCTTCATCGGCCAGCTCGACTACCTCGCGGCGACATTCCGGATGAACAATAATTTTCATATCTGGAAATTGAACCCGGGTGTCATGGACATTTTGCACCGTAAAATTTTCATGGACTGAGCAATGCCCTTTCCACAAAATGACTTTAATCTTAGAAATGTCCCCTTCATATATAATTGTATCATTTATTGGGTTCCATACAGCCATTTCCTCTGGAGCAATTCCTAAATCAAATGACGTATTACGTCCTAAATGCTGGTCAGGTAAAAACAAGATTCTTTCTTTTTGCTCAAAAGCCCATTTTACCATTGTATGAGCATTGGATGAGGTAACAGTTGCCCCGCCATTTGCCCCAACAAATGCTTTGATCGCGGCGGTCGAGTTGACATAGGTTAATGGAAGAATGGTGTCTCCAAACATTTCGCCAAGCTTAGCCCAGGCACGCTCGGTCTGCTGCAGGTCGGCCATGTCCGCCATAGAGCATCCTGCCCGCATATCAGGAAGAAAAACAGTTTGATTCTGAGTCGTTAAAATATCAGCTGTTTCTGCCATAAAATGTACCCCGCAGAACACGATATATTCTGCTTCTGTGTTCTCAGCTGATAATTGTGCCAATCGCAGCGAATCCCCAGTGGCATCCGCAAATTGAATAACTTCATCTTTTTGATAATGATGCCCTGGTATAAATAACTTGGGACCCAGTTTATTTTTAATTTCCTTTACTCTATCTTCAAGTTCCGTACGTGACATTTGCTTATATTCTTCAGGAATTAGTTGATTTTTTTGCATAGAAGCTAAGATACTCATCTTACTCATCTCCTTTGTGCCAATGCACTTTTACGCTAATATCAAGGGCTTTATAGGAATGGGTTAAAAAGCCAAGGGAAATGTAATCCACATCGATATCGCGATACTCAGCCAAATTACTTAACTGAATCCCACCGGAAGCTTCAGTGATGATTCCTGATGGTACCAGCTTGATAAACTCCTTGATTTCATCAGGTGTGCGGTTATCGAACATGATGATATCAACTCCGGCATTTACCGCTTCTCTTACTTGTTCTGCTGTTTCAACCTCAACTTCTACCTTTACCATATGACCTAATTGGCTGCGGACTGCCTCAACAGCACGGCTAATTGTGCCAGCAAAAGAAATGTGGTTATCCTTAATCATGACTCCATCATATAAACCGAAGCGGTGGTTAAAACCTCCACCAGTTCGAACCGCATACTTCTCTAGCATCCGAAGCCCAGGTGTTGTTTTTCTTGTATCACAAATTTTCGTATGTGCACTGTTTAGTGTTTCTACTGCTTGACGAGTCAGTGTCGCAATGCCACTCATTCGTTGAACAAGGTTAAGAACCACTCGTTCCCCTTTTAATAGGTCTGAAATTTTCCCAGAAACGAGCGCCAGCTGCTGTCCTTTTTGAATCACTTCTCCATCCTTAACCAGAACATTCGTATTGATATCTGGATTTAACAGGTGAAACCCGGTTTTCATTACTTCTTCCCCGCAAAAAATCCCTTCATCCTTGGCAAGGAAGACAATTTCCCCATCTGTCTCCTCCGTAAAAATTAAATCGGTTGTAAGATCCTGTTCTCCTATATCTTCATTAAAAAAACTTTCAAGTTGAGAGCGCAATTTCAGTTTGTTCATGTGACTTCTCCTCATCCCGTCGTTTTTGATGAATCAGTGATTTTCCCAGCCAATTACAATCATCTTCCATTGGATAATCACTTCTATAATGCCCACCGCGGCTTTCTGTCCGCTTCAAAGCTGAATCAGTGATCAACATCGCCGTTTGCAGCATAAATATCCTTGTGATTTCCTTTATCGTTAAAAAATCCAATTCGGAACGTTTTGGCAATGAAAACTGCTCCAGCCATTTTTTTTGAGTGGTTAAAGCGATCTCATTGCGAACAATTCCGACCCGATCCATCATCGACTCTTGTATTTGCTGGATTTCCGGAAGATTGATTTTTGCAGACTTTCGTTGCCCCTGTTCAATAAGATCATGACTAAAGAATGGCTCTGATGGTAACTCATTGATCCACTCCGCTAGTTTTTTTCCTTGATAAAGGCCTTCGAGCAAGGAATTACTTGCTAGTCGATTCGCTCCATGAAGCCCGGTACATGCAGTTTCGCCAATGGCATAAAGGCTTGGTAAAGTGGTTCTTCCAGTCAAATCTGTTTTAACCCCACCCATTAAGAAATGACTTCCCGGGGCAACCGGAATTTTCCCCTTCGATAAATCAAGCCCGTTTTCCTCACAATTCGCCGTAATTGATGGAAAGCGATTTTTAAAATCTTTAATGCTAGTAATATCTAAAAATACGTTTTTACCTTTTTTCAAATAGGTATAAATCGTCTGTGAGACGATGTGTCTAGGGGCAAGGTCTTTATAGGGATGAATTCCTTCCATGATTAGTGTGCCGTCGTCCGTAACTAACCTGGCACCTTCGCCTCGAACTGCTTCAGAGATTAATCCTTTTGTCTCCCCATTTATATATAAAAGTGTTGGATGAAATTGGATGAATTCCATATCAGCTATTTCTGCTCCTGCTTGATAAGCAAGTGCGATGCCATCCCCTGTTACGGTTGATGCGTTGGAAGTATAACTGAATAATTGCCCACATCCACCAGTCGCTAATACAATATGGCTTGCAAAGTAGTGTTCAATCGATTCATCGGAATGTTTTACTTTTACGCCGATACAGCGGTTATTGTCATGATTTAATATCAATTCATACGCGAATGCGTCTTCTTCAATGCTTATGTTATTTGCCAGACGATCTATTAAATAGTCTGTTACCTTTCGGCCGGTAGCATCACCGCCACCATGAACAATCCGATGTTCGCTATGAGCTCCTTCCATGCCCAATTGCAACTGACCGTGTGAATTACAGTCAAAAACATGGCCGCTTTGAGCAATTTCTCGAATTAGCTTTGGCGCCTCAAAAATAATTTGTTTGACCGAATTCGGGTGATTATGGTATCGACCTGCCTCTAAAGTATCATCAAAATGTTTGGAAGGATGGTCGCTTGGGCCTATTGCCGCAGCAATCCCGCCTTGAGCGAGGTAAGAATTGGAATTAGATAGTTGTGACTTTGTGAGAAGTCTCACATTTTTTTGCTTACTAATGTGGACAGCTAGCTGTAATGCCGCTACCCCACTGCCTACAATGATAACATCCGCATTTGTCATGGTATGACCCTCCTGGCTTAACAGGTGTCTTGACACTATATTTACACAGAATTAAACTAAAAACAAGTATAAAATAGTAATTGGAGGGGAATTATGATCTATTTTGATTTTGCAGCCACTACCCCCTTGGACCCTGAAGCTGCTGAAGTTTATGTGAAAGCGGCGACAGACTTTTTTGGTAATTCCAGCAGTCTTCATGATGTTGGCAGTCAGGCCACGACACTTTTAGAACATTGTCGAGCAGAATTGGCTTCTCTATTAGGCATTGATCCAACAAGTCTGTACTTTACAAGCGGAGGATCAGAAGGAAATTTTTTAGCAATCGAAGCATTGTTGTCCGCAAAAGAAAAAGCCGGAAAACATATTATTGCCGGTATGGCCGAGCATTCATCCATATACGGGGTTTTGAATCGGCTTGAGAAAGAAGGCTTTGAAATCACATGGCTTCCGTTCACTTCAGATGGAATTATTGATTTGGACCAGCTTTTACGTGCCATCAGACCTGATACAGTCTTATTGTGTATTCAGCATGTAAACTCGGAAATTGGAACAATTCAGCCAATTGAAGAGATTGGTAGAGCCTGCAGAGAACACAAGATTTTATTTCATAGCGATTTCGTCCAATCCTTTGGAAAAATTGAAATCCGCCAATTTATTCCATTTTTAACCAGCTTTTCTTTTTCCGGACATAAAATATACGGGCCTAAAGGTGTGGGCGGAGTCTATATTCAGCCAGGGGTGGCTTGGCATTCATTTTTTCCGGGGACGTCTCACGAAAAGGGTCTGCGTCCAGGTACAATTAACGTTCCTGGCATTGCTGCTATGGCAACCGCCGCTCAGAAAATCGTTCAGCGCATCCCTGAGAATTTTTTGAA
Source organism: Neobacillus solisequens (assembly GCF_051233465.1). Classification (NCBI taxonomy): domain Bacteria; kingdom Bacillati; phylum Bacillota; class Bacilli; order Caryophanales; family Bacillaceae; genus Neobacillus; species Neobacillus solisequens. The sequence continues at coordinate 132,995 of NZ_JBKFGJ010000014.1, forward strand.
ATTCCAGCAACTTAGAGAACAGTTCTTTAAAACACTCGAGCCGATTAAAGACCACATAGTGGTATATCAAGCTAGTGAAAATTCACAGCTTCCTCACATTATCGGCATGCGGATTATTGGAATCGAAGGTCAATGGATGATGCTGGAGTGTAATCGGCTAGGCTATGCAATCTCAACTGGCAGTGCTTGTTCAATGGGGCTTCAAGCACCTTCTAAAGCAGTTCAAGCCTTAGGCGTAGGAAAAGATGCTGCAAAAGGATTCTTCCGGATTTCTTTTGGCCAACACACTACAACTGATGAGGTAGTAAGGCTCGCTTCAGGAATTGTCAGGATCGTTGAAGAGTTTACGAAGTCGACTATTAAAAAATAACAGGAAGTTATGTTAGAATAATGAAACAGAATGCGTTAAAGGAGGAGTTATATGCCGGAACAAAAGAAAATCCTTGGTGAAGAGAGAAGATCTCTCATCCTCCAACTATTGAAGGAAAGCCATGCACCACTTACAGGAAGTGATCTGGCGACAAGAACCAATGTCAGCAGACAAGTGATCGTGGGCGATATTACGTTGTTAAAGGCGAAAAACGAACCGATCATCGCCACTAGTCAAGGATACATGTATTTCAACCCCACTCCAGGGACCCAGTTTTATGAAAGAACCATTGCCTGCCGACATAAGCCTGAAGATACAGAAAAAGAGCTGAATTTATTTGTCGATCATGGGGTAACCGTGAAAGATGTAAAAATCGAGCATGCCGTTTATGGAGACTTGACGGCATCCATCATGGTGTCCAATCGGCAGGAAGTCAAGCAATTCATGGAAAAAATTCTAAGTACCCAGGCCACGTTCCTGTCAGTACTGACAGATGGGATTCATCTGCACACGATCTCTGCTCCAAATGAAGCAACGTTGGATAAAGCTGTAGCTGCTATGAAAGATGCAGGATTTTTAATGGAGTATTGATGGTTTACCCGATTTTTTAAATCGGGTAATTTTTTTTGATTTCTAGAAGGAGGATTCCGGGAAATTTTCGTTTTTCCAGAGAGCTTTTTTGATTATTCCGCGGGTTCTACCGATATTCCCGCGAACTTTTCTATTTATTCCGCGGGTTTTCCTGATATTCCCGCGAGCTTTTCTGTTTATTCCGCGGGTTCTCCCGATCATTCCACTAATATTTACATCTTTTCCGCCAAACTAAAAAAAACCAAGTTGACCAAAGTCAACCCCGGTTTTTTCAATCAAGCTCTACCATTAAGGCAGGATAACTGCCTAGCACCTTCACCCCGCAGCCGAGCGCTTCCAATTCGGCAATGGCTCCTGGAATCAGGACGTCGTCGAGCTTTTCCTCAATATCAATAATAAAAAAGTAATTGCCCATTCCAGTCTTCATCGGTCTGGACTCAATTTTAGAAAGGTTTAATTTGCGCCAGGCAAACGCTGAAAGTACTTGATGAAGGGCTCCGGCTTGATCGGAAGGCAATGTAACCATCAGAGTGGTTTTATAGTGCTCCGAACCACTTAAGGCTTGGAAATCAAATCCTTGTTCTGACAGGACAATAAATTTAGTGTGGTTATAATCAAAATCATGAATATTTCGTTGAACAATCTCTAACCCATATTCTTTCGCTGCATATTCATTTGCAATCGCCGCAGAGTTAACCTCTGGTGAGTTCATCACCATCTGAGCGGCAGCTGCTGTAGAGGAGACATTCTCAATCGATCTGCCTTTGAAGTTTTTATGTAAAAATTTATGGCATTGAGCAATGGCGTGCGAATGACTGTAAATGTGGGTTACTTCTTTCCAACGCAAAGCATTTGCTGGGTGTACCATTAGGTGCTGTTTGACCGGAATCGTAATTTCCCCAACGATCGGAATCTGCGCCACTTGGGTTAAATAATCAAGGGTAACATTCACTGAGCCCTCTAAGGCATTTTCCAACGGAACAACTGCTATTTCAACCTCTTTCTCGACCACACCATCCATACATTCTGAAATCGTCCGAAATGGCTGATGTTCGAATGTTGAAAAAACTTTTTTTACAGGCAGCTCACTGAATGTTGCCTTTGGTCCTAAATATCCTACCTTCATCTCTGTCTACTCCCTTTCTAAAAAAAGCCGGGAAGAGGCTTCGCGGACAAATGTCCGCTATGCGCCTGTTCCCAGCACTTCTACCTTTTCAATAAATTCGAGTCTTCTTAACTCATTCAGCAGTTGGTCCATCTCATGGATCATGCCGGAAGTATTTAATGACAATGTGACATTCGCTCGTCCCTGAAGTGGAATCGTTTGGTGTATCGTCAGAACATTGCAGCCAGAGGTCGCAACAACACTCAAAAGCTTGGACAATGTTCCAGAGCGGTCCTCTAAATGGAAAAATAGTGAAACAATGCTTTCTTTCGAGATTGTTGAAAAAGGATAAACCGTGTCCCGGTATTTATAGAAAGCACTACGACTTAAATCAACCTTTTGTACAGCATCCCCGATGGATTCTGCCTTACCTCTTTCCAGCATATCCTTCGCTTCAATAGTTTTTTTCATCGCCTCAGGCAAAACATCCTCACGAACTAAATAGAACTTTTTCTCAAAATTATCCATGTTTCATCTCTACCTTTAAGGAAACCCTTCTTATTCAATAAATTCAAATTCAAAATCCAATAGCTTTACGATATCTCCGTTTTTTGCTCCTCGTTGTCTCAAGGCATCGTCCACGCCCATACCTCGAAGCTGTCTGGCAAAACGGCGAACGGATTCATCTCTTGTAAAATTGGTCATCTTAAATAGTTTTTCAATTTTATCACCGGATACGACAAACGAACCATCCGGCTCGCGAGTAATGGCAAACCCAATTTCCTCTGCTTCGTGCTTATAAACTACACGATGAACCCCTGTTTCCTCTTCTTCGTGTTCAAGCGGGAATTCAGGTGTATCCTCAATCTTATCTGCAACCGCAAATAACAGCTCACGAAGACCTTTTCTCGTAACTGCGGAGATTGGGAAAATTGGATAATCCTCTTGCAGTTGTTCTTTAAACTTTTGCAGATTTTCCTCCGCTTCAGGCATATCCATTTTATTGGCTACGATGATTTGTGGACGTTCGGTCAGTCGAAGATTGTACTCTTTTAATTCCCGATTAATCGTCAAATAATCCTCGTATGGGTCACGGCCTTCCGTTGCTGCCATATCAATTACATGGACGATGACTCTTGTCCGTTCGATATGACGTAAAAATTGGTGTCCTAAACCGACTCCTGCATGTGCCCCTTCAATTAAACCAGGAAGGTCTGCCATGACAAAGCTTCTGCCGTCATCGGTTTCTACCATACCCAGATTGGGGACAATCGTGGTGAAATGGTATTCTGCGATTTTCGGTTTTGCCGAAGAGACGACTGATAAAAGCGTTGATTTTCCGACGCTTGGGAACCCGACAAGACCGACATCAGCTAACAATTTAAGCTCTAAAATAACGTCTCGCTCTTGACCTGGTTCACCATTTTCGGCTAATTCAGGAGCTGGATTAGCCGGAGTGGCAAAACGGGTATTGCCTCGTCCACCTCGGCCTCCCTTTGCAATGACTGCTCTTTGTCCATGCTCCACCAAGTCTGCTAAAACTTCTTTCGTTTCGGCATCCATTACAACTGTACCTGGTGGCACTTTTACAATCATATCCTTGGAGTTTCTGCCATGTTGGTTTTTCGACATTCCATGCTCACCGCGAGTCGCCTTAAAATGCCGTTGATAGCGGAAATCCATCAATGTTCTCAGGCCCTCATTTACTTCAAAAACAACGTCTGCGCCTTTTCCGCCATCCCCACCAGCTGGACCGCCTTTAGGAACATATTTTTCTCTGCGGAACGCGACCATTCCATTACCGCCGTCTCCGCCTTTTACATATATCTTAACTTGATCGACAAACATTTAAATCCTCCCGTCGTACGACAAAAATGACTGATGATTGCGACGAGATCGCAGGGTTTTTTACAATTTTGGCATAAAAACCTCAAATGCGAGTTCGCTTTCGGTAAATTCCTTTGTCACCAATCCCAGTTCTACTGAATTCGGTGTCTTAAGGAATTTTTCAATCAGTTCCTTACTTCTTATTATTCCGCTAAAATCGAAAAAGAAACGAAATCCTTCCGGTTCCAGCTTAATGGTAATCGATAAATGATTTTCATGAAAGGTTTCAATCGCTTGATCCAAACACGAAAAAAATGAGGTTGTCCAATCCGTAATCATGACATCATTAATCTTAGCGACCTCAGTATCTTGCAATACCTCGTAATCAAGCAGGAAGGAGTGAGTTTCCCAATTTGTTTTTAGCAAGACTTCCGCAAAACACGGTATATGCAAATTAGATAGATTGGTCTCATGTTGAGCTTCAATAATGATTTCATTGATGACTTCTTTGGTCCGTTCAATTCGATTTAAATCAAGATTCCCCTTGATTATTTGAAGCTTATTCAGCCAATCATGGCGCGAGTGCCTAAGCACTTCAATAAGATTCCATTGTTTCTCCATTTTAACGCTCCAATTCATTTGTCAGAAAACCGTTGTTTTCAATTAGTATATCAAAAAACTAACCATGAGTAAGCATTTTTAGTGAATGAATTCTATGGAAGAGGTGAAATTTAGCTTCGATGAGGAAAATGTGAAGATCCAATGGAAGATTTTACCTCTTTAACTAAAAAGAAAACTCTAACCGGTTAGGTTAGAGTTTCCTAAGAACTTTACGCTTCTTGAGCTACTGGATAAACGCTCACTTTTTTGCGGTCACGGCCCATACGTTCAAATTTAACAACGCCGTCGATTTTAGCAAAAAGAGTGTCGTCTCCGCCACGGCCAACGTTTTCACCTGGGTAAATCTTAGTACCGCGTTGACGGTAAAGAATAGAACCACCAGATACGAATTGTCCGTCTGCACGCTTAGCACCAAGGCGCTTTGCGATAGAGTCACGTCCGTTCTTTGTAGAACCTACTCCCTTTTTAGATGCAAACAACTGAAGATCTAATTTTAATAACATTTAGTCCACCTCCTGCTTTTTGAAGGTAATTTTTATGTGCTTACCGTATTCTTCTTCAATCGTTCTAAGCGAGACAGCCATGCCTTCTAAGAGCAATTGTACCTTCTCATTGATGTCCTCCGGAATATAATCCGGCAACACACAGCGGAGAAGGCCGCTTCCATGATCGATTTCAGGAGTGATACCCGTAAGTTCATGCACAGCATTGACTGCACCGACTGATACAGCAGATACACCTGAACAAACTATATCCTTCCCTCGATCGGCGAAAAATGCATGACCACTGATTTCGAAAGATTGAATCAATCCGGATTTCGTACGATTAATCGTAACTTGAATCATCTTTTTTTCAACACCTTACGCGTTGATTTTTTCGATGACTACTTTAGTGTAAGGTTGACGATGACCTTGTTTTTTACGGTTGTTCTTCTTAGCTTTGTACTTGAAGACAATGATTTTCTTTTGACGGCCTTGTTTTTCAACTTTAGCTGTAACTGTAGCACCTGCAACAACAGGACTTCCTACTTTTACATTTTCACCGCCAACGAAAAGAACCTTGTCAAAAGTAACAGTTTCGCCAGCTTCTGCATTTAGCTTTTCAATGTAGATAGCTTGACCTTCTTCAACTTTTAGTTGCTTACCGCCAGTTTCGATAATTGCGTACATAACTGCACCTCCTTATTAACTCAGACTCGCCAAAAACAGGCGGCTTGCCAATAGCAAACTCTTACTACCTGCAATGCGCGGTTGTAGCACGGGTGCTACAAACATAACATTAAAATCCTACCACAATTTCGGCCCAAGTGTCAATAGCATTCGCCAGCTTTTTGGGTAATCTCTGATTCCGTTCCGAACTGTTTAATAAGATAATAGGGTTTACTTGTTGCAGTGGTCGTAAAGCACAACTTCATATGTAACAAATCTTCCAACACCTGTCTATGAATCTCATTATCACCCAACAAGGCGGCTTTCACTTCGTTCGTCGTCTCAATTAACACAGCCTCATAATCGGAATGCCTATGTTCTAGCAGTTCTCTTTCCATTTGGAATGCAACTGTTTCTGAGCTTAAGACCCTGCCAGTACCCTCACACACCGAACATTTTACCTGCAAATTCTCAGACAACGTCACCTTTGTTTTTTTTCTTGTTAGCTGGAGAATTCCAAGGGGAGTATATCCAATTAATTTTGTCCGCTTCTCATCTTTTAACAATTCTTTTTCGATTGTTTCAAGAATGGCTTTCCGATCTTGCTCCTGTTTCATATTAATAAAATCAATGAGGACGATCCCTCCGATATCACGAAGGCGCAGCTGATGCAGTGTCTCTCTTGCAGCGAGTTGATTCGTTTTCAGCACGGTGTCCTGGTAATCGGATTTTCCAGAGAATTTCCCGGTATTTACATCCACAATTGTTAGTGCCTCTGTTTCATCAAAAATTAAATAAGCCCCATTTTCAAGCCACACCATTCTTTTTAACGCTTTTTCTATGGCATGCTCAACCTTGTAGGTAGAAAATATATTTTCTTTATCCTTGTAATAAGTAACGTTCAGTTTTGGATATTTCGCTTGCATGATTTTTTTTAGATGTAAGTCATCAACAATTACTTCTCCAGCAGTCATTCTCTCTGCCTGTTCAAAAATTATTTCAGTAAAGCTATCCTTTTGAAAAATGATTCCTGGCTTTTTCATTAATGCGGCATTCCGCACCATGATTTGATACCTCTCCCTCAACTGGGACAACTCCGTGATGAGCTCTTCTTCTGTACTGCTAATACTGGTGGTTCGAAAAATAAGACCTTCCTGCTCCATTTTGTACTGATTTGCAAAGTTTCGGAGAGAAGCGGATTTTTGTATGTCTTGAATTTTTTTTGAAACAGCAATGTAGTGACCGTTTGGCAAATAAATAAGGTTGGTCCCTTGAAATTCAATGATGCCGGTCAGTTTAGGTCCTTTTGTTCCAGTGGCATCCTTTTCAACTTGGACGAACAATTTTTCACCTTGATGAACATAGGCGGTGACGGTTTTCTGTTTATCCTCTGATGCTACAAAAGAAGGGAGCTGATCCCGGTGAAGGTATCCATTTTTGCCTTCCCCGATATCAACAAAAACAGCATTCATTCCAGGTAGTACTTTTGAAACAGTCCCAAAATAAATATTACCGACCAGGGAACGATGCTCTGGTCGGTCAAAGACGAGTTTTTCCACTCGACTATTTTGTAGATAGGCTAATCTTTTTTCCCTGGATACTAGGTTCACAATTAACATTTCCAACTTTAGCGTCCTCACTTTTTTCTTAATATCTCTATTATAGCCATTTAATATAAAAAAAGTAGGTCGCTAATTTTATCAGTGAGTCGTTTTTCTGCAAAATAAGCATGGAGAACCTCATTTTCGTCTAATGTTCCCTTCTCCCTGCCCTCGGATTCCACAATAATAGGATGCTTGCAGCCACGTTGAAATTTCTCCAGTACATCAATCAATAGCTCTTGTTCATTTGCCTGGATGGGTTTTAATCCCCCCAGGTCTGGAGTCTTTCCATAATACCGCTCCAGCAAAAAACGGATAAATATATATCGGCGCTGTTTCCACTCATAATAGAGCGAAAAAAACAAAAAGGCCGTTATCACCCAAACATTTAGGTGTAAAGGTGCTTTTAATAGGGTAATCATAGAAAAAACACATAAACTGAAAAATGACAAAATGAGCGTGAATCGATGCGCATTCGTAAAGGAATGTGCAGTGGATAAAAACAGAAACACTAATTTCCCACCATCAAGCGGCCAAATCGGAAATAAATTAAACAAGAGGATCATGATATTAAATTGAAGGAACAAACGATAGAGATCATCGGGAACAAGGTTGAATTGCAGCAACCCATAGGCTGCCGCCATCATCCATAGATGCTGCAGGGGACCAGCTAAAACTACTATTGCCTCTTCTCTTAAAGGGCGATTCCCGTGCTCATCCATTTCTGCCACTCCACCAAAGGGGAGAAGCGAGATTTTTTTGATTCTCCAGGAAAAAAAAGAAGCCGCCACCGCATGCCCCATTTCATGAACAAAAATAATGCCTAACAGTAAACAAACCTCAAGGAAATGGGCTGTTGCGATGGAGAGGCCCACCACGATCCACAATAATGGATGAATATAGACAAGACGAAGTAATGAAATCATTCTATTCAAGTCGGATCACCTTGATTGGGTCTATAAATTGATCCCCTTTTTTGACTGCAAAATAATACTTTCCCTTCGTTTTGTCTTCACCGCTTGTTTCAGATACGGTTCCTACCACAGCGCTTTTTTCAATATATTCATATAGTTTTACCTTGATGGTTCCCAAATTTCCATACCATGTTTCCGTTTGGTCGGAGTGCTGAATAATGACGGTTTTCCCAAGCCCTTCTTTTTCACCCACAAAGCGGACAAATCCATCATTTATGGCTTGTACCGCGGCTCCCTTGGAGGTTTCTATCATGATCCCCTGGCCATTTTTTTCAAAGTTTTCAAGTATTTTCCCAGAAACCTCCACAGCACCTTTTTGAACTTCAACCTTTTCAGCTGCCTTTTTATCATCAGAAAATGGTAATAGGGCCAATGGCTTTCCAAATTTATCTTCATACCATTTAGATACCACGGCAAACTTAAAGTCTTGATCCATTGTTTTTAGCACTACAGTCCGTGCAGGTTCAAACGTAGCTGAATGGTTCCTAAAAAGTATAGCCACGGCTAAAAACAACAAAACGGAGGCTAATATTTTGAAAAAAAATACTTCCTTTTTAAATAAGGGATGTCCATCATCTCCATCACTGCCATAGGATGGAGAAATATAATTATATTCGTACTTTTCATCGTCACCTGGCCAATATATTTGGCGCTCTGGTGTTTTTGCAGATGTTCCATTTTCTCTTTTCCTCTTGGCGATTCGCCGCCGAATTTCATCCGGTGTAGACCGCGCCATACTCATCAACCCTTTTCCCAGTTTGTACAAGTCTATGAGAGGTTTTCCTGGAGTATGACAGAAACTAAAAAATGCCTGTCCACTATTTTAATGGACAGGCAGAGAATTAACGGACACCAAAGAACTTTTTCAGTTTTGAAAACATCCCTTTTTCTGAATCCTCAAGCGGTTGCAACGGGATGGATTCTCCCAAAATTCTTCTTGCAATATTACGGTAGGCAATGGATGCCTTGCTATTTGGATTTAATGCGATTGGCTCCCCATGATTGGAAGCTTTAATGACCTCATCGTCATCAGCGACAATACCAATTAATCCAATAGATAAATGCTGGGTAATTTCATCAATATCCAGCATATCTCCACTTTTCATCATATGATTGCGAATGCGGTTCACCACTAATTTAGGCGGCTCCATATTTTTTTCCTTTTCAAGCAACCCAATAATTCGGTCTGCATCGCGAACGGCTGAAACCTCCGGCGTCGTTACGACGATGGCTTTATCTGCCCCTGCGACGGCATTTTTATAGCCTTGTTCAATTCCTGCCGGGCAGTCAATAATAATATAGTCATAATCCTGTTTTAACTCTTCAACCAGTTCCTTCATTTGCTCTGGTTTAACGGCAGATTTATCTACCGTTTGAGCTGCAGGAAGCAAGTATAATAATCCATCAAAACGTTTATCCTTCACTAAAGCCTGATGAATCTTACATCTCTTTTCTACTACATCCACGAGATCATAAATGATTCGATTCTCTAACCCCATTACGACATCCAAGTTTCGAAGGCCGATGTCTGTATCCACTAAACATACTTTTTTGCCTTGAAGGGCTAATGCGGTGCCAATATTAGCAGTGGTTGTTGTTTTGCCTACTCCGCCCTTACCGGATGTAATTACTATAGCTTCTCCCACTTTAATATCCCCCTTCTAATCTAGTTAAATTAGGCCTTAATTGTATTAAAGCTTGTAATCTATCGATGACAATTTTACGATTCTCATTTAAATAGGCACATTCCATTTCCCGCTTTTCGTCGCTTTGAACTGAATCTGGGGCACTATTAAGGCAATCACTGATTCTAAGCTGTGAGGGTCTCATGCTAGAGGCAGCAATAATAGATTCATCATTTCCATAACAACCTGCGTGGGCAACTCCCTTTAACACACCCATAATAAAGATATTACCGCCAGCGACAACTGTCCCGCCCGGGTTCACATCGCCAATGAGCAACAAATCTCCAGGAACCTCCAACACTTGTCCAGAACGAATGATTTTAGAAACAGTCACTACTTCCATTTCAGATTTTAACTGCTCAGCTTCTTCTCTTGTCACTACATTGGAGACAATATCATCGACTACAAAATTTTTCTTTTGGCGAATTAAATGTTTAAGTTCTTCCCTTTGATGATCAGATATATAGCGGTTCCCGATTTCCACTTTTACAGAAACTAAGTGACGCTCATCTTGTGTCCTTGAATTAGCAGTTAGCTTTTGATCTAGTTCCCGTTTGAGTTCCTCAAACGAACAGTTGTCATCAAGACGAAGGACAAGTCCATCCTTCGTACCTTTTATTGTAACATTTTGCCGTTTTTTCATGGAGAATTTTTCACCTCATAATTAAGAAAGCAATTTCGGAATTGAAAGGTTCCGAATCAAATATACACATCTTAATAAAAATTCGACACGATGTGCCTATTCTCCTTTTTTCCAATCACTCTTCCCGCAAGCGCAGAGCGTATTTTTCGAAAAGACTCTTCAACGGATAGCATAAAATTCCTAGAAAAATAACGTTTAAAAGTAAAGTTGGATAAAAACGTAAATTCAAAAAATTTATAAAGTCCATACCAGTAATATGGATCAACGTATCCATTTCATAAACTCCAATTTCAAGCAGAGCCATTCCCATTAATGATACCAGGAAGGCTGTGAGCAAATTTGCATGAATAACATGCATGACTTTTGATACGAGGTAGCAAATAAATGGAAAAAGAAAAAAATAGATACCAAGTACTTCTACATAAACAATATCATATAATAGGCCAAAAACCGCTCCATAGATAATTCCCTGTTTCCTTCCAACGAAAATCGTCAAAAACACTAAACCGATAAACAAAAAATGTGGTGCAAAAATACGTTGGAACCCGAAAAACTTTGCAGGCAAAAATTGGACAAACAAGCTTTCTGCTATAAAAAACACCAAAAACAAAAGAGGAAGAAGAAATTTTTTCATAGATCCTTCTCCTTCCCAACTTCCATGTCTGAAACCTCTGGCTGGGCCATCGTCCTTTTAATGACAATAACACTTTGAATATCATAAAAGTCGGCACCCGGCTTCACTAATGCTGTTTGATTTAATCCGTATTGATCTGGTTTTACTTCTTCTACTTTTCCGATAATCAAGCCCTTTGGAAACACACCGCCTAAACCAGATGTAATCACGGTTTGACCTTTTACGACCTTGGCCCCAGATGGAATGGCTTTCACTTGCAATAATTTTTGTTTATCATCAAATCCTTGTACAAAACCAAACACTTCTGTATCACCTTGAATGACTGCAGAAATACGATTTTTGGGGTCCATCGCACTCAACAGCTGAACGGTTGAACTAAATTGATTGACGTTCTTTATTTTTCCGATCAAACCATTAGCCGTTACAACAGCCATATTTTTTTTAATTCCGTTGATACTTCCCTTATCAATAATAATCATTTCATGCCAACGATCAGGATTTCTGCCGATAACTGTAGCCGGCTGCGGTTCATAATCTCTCAAGGTCTTCTTTTCACCGAGAATATCGCGTAATTCTGTATTGTCCTTTTTTAATCCTTGAATCTCAGCTTCAAGGCTGGCAATCTTTTCAACACGCGTTTTCAGTTCTTTATTCTCTTCATATGTATTTTGCAAGTCCTGGAGATTTTCAAAAAAACCTGCGAAATAATTGGCAGGCTTTGAAACCAGGGATTGAACCCAGCCGGTTGTATCCTTAACAAATTGCTCCGGCCAGGATAATTTACTTCTCTCCCTTAAAGAAAACCCAATCAATGCCACGAGAACGATAATGCTGACGAGCAATAAGATTAATCGTTTATTTAAAAAGAACTGTGGCATGATGATACACCTCTATCTATTCTAGTAAAAAAGGTACTTGTTTTCGAAAAGCTATCCGCTATTTGGTTAGCGTGAATCTCTTGCTCTGTTTTTGAACAAATTGATATGATCTAAAGCTTTACCTGTTCCGATTGCCACACAATCAAGCGGATTTTCGGCAATGATGACAGGCATTTTTGTTTCTTCACTGATCACTCTGTCCAAATTACGGAGTAGTGCACCACCACCGGTAAGAACAATTCCTCGATCCATGATATCTGCTGCTAATTCTGGCGGTGTTTTTTCCAATGTATTCTTAACCGCTTCTACAATAGCATAAACAGTATCATTCAAGGCTGTGGCAATTTCGTCAGGAGTAATTTCAATCGTCTTTGGAAGACCTGTCAACAAGTCACGGCCGCGAATTTCCATATTATCGACACCCTCAGGTTTACCGGCAGATCCAATCTCCATCTTAATGGCTTCTGCAGTCCGATCTCCGATGAGGAGATTATAGGTTTTGCGGATATACGCTACGAGGGCATCGTCCATTTCATCACCAGCAATTCGAATGGACTGTGATGTAACTATACCGCCAAGCGAAATAATAGCAACTTCGGTCGTACCTCCACCGATATCCACAACCATGCTTCCAGTTGGTTCCCAAACCGGGAGATTTGCCCCAATGGCTGCAGCAAAAGGCTCTTCGATCGTATAAGCATCCTTAGCCCCTGCCTGCCTTGTTGCATCTATTACCGCTCTTTCCTCTACTGCCGTAATTCCAGAAGGAACACATACCATGACATGAGGTTTACCGACACTTTTTGTTTTTAGTGCCTGTCTCATAAGGTACTTCATCATGGTTGCTGTTGTTTCAAAATCGGCAATGACACCATCCTTCATGGGTCTCGTTGCAATAACATTCCCAGGAGTCCGACCAATCATATTTTTCGCGTCATTTCCCACAGCGACAATATGTTTAGTATCTGTTTGCAAAGCTACAACAGATGGCTCTCTCGTCACGATCCCTTTTCCTTTTATATATACAAGCGTATTTGCAGTTCCTAAATCAATTCCAATATCTTTACTTCCAAATCCAAACATAATGCTGTATCTCCCTTTCTAATAATGCAAAAAATTCACAAGGCAGGAATCCATAACAAACCATTTTGTTATTTCGTCATAAATAATCCTAAAAAATCATAACCAATATTATAACTCAACGTCAAATAAAATCATAGGTCATAAATACCCTTTTTCTTTCAATGAGACAAACTTGTTGTCACCAATGATTAAATGATCAAGGATGTCGATTCCAATTATTTTGCCGCATTCAACTAGCCGTTTAGTCACATCGATATCCTCACGGCTTGGTGCTGGATCTCCCGAAGGATGGTTATGTGCGGCGATAATGGAAGCTGCTGAACGTTTAAGTGCTTCGCGGAAAACCTCCCTTGGATGAACGATGGAAGCATTCAAGCTCCCAATAAACACTGTTTGCTTATGAATGACTTGATTCTTCGTGTTTAAATAAAGACAAACAAAATGCTCCTGAGATAAAAAGCGCATATCGTTCATTAAATAATTGGCTCCATCTTCAGGAGAACGAATCACATATCGCTCATTAAAGGTAAGGTTGGCAATCCTTCGGCCGATTTCTACGGCTGCAAGAATTTGAATAGCTTTTGCTGAACCAATTCCTTTAATCTCGGTCAATTCTTCCAAAGTTGCGGATTTCAACAATTTTAGTCCTTCAAAATGGGTTAACAGTCGATTCGATAATTGCAAAACCGATTCTTCCTTCGACCCGGTTCTCAGCAAAATGGCAATCAACTCGTGATTAGAAAGGCTATGTGGGCCATGTTGTATAAAGCGTTCACGAGGACGTTCATCCAAAGGAAAATCTCGAATCATTAATGCATTTGTGGACACTCTTTTTTCCTCCCTTTAGTTTGGGAGCCACTGAACAAAAGAGTTTAATACGGCATCGGATAGCCCAGCCGCTTTAATTCTCGGACGGTTCTTGCGAGCGGTAGACCGACAACCGCAAAATAGTCTCCATTTATTTTTTTGACAAGCATACTTCCTAGCTGTTGAATACCATATGCTCCTGCTTTATCAAGCGGTTCACCACTTTTGACATATGACCGTATTTCCTCGTCCGTTAACTCCCAAAACCAGACTTCAGTTTTTTCATAGAAACGGGTGGTACCAGTTGGAGACAAAATAGCGACACCAGTAAACACGTCATGCTGTTTTCCTGATAACGTTCTTAACATTTCAAAAGCTTCTGCTTCATCATTTGGCTTTCCAAGGACCTCGTTGTCAGCAACAACAATTGTGTCTGATCCAATAACAAACGCATGATTGTTTTGTTTAAAAACAGCCTGTGCCTTCCGTTCGGCTAATTCCATCACAATTTCATCAGGAGAAAGCTTTGGATCAAAGGTTTCATCTACTTCACTACTTGAAATGGTAAAAGAAAAACGAAGATTTTCTAGAAGTTCTTTTCGCCGTGGAGATGAAGAGGCTAAAATGAGGTTTTGCATGTTATCACCTGACCTTATTTTTTACTTCAAAAAGGGAGATACATTTTCATGTTATCAAATATTTAGGAAGCAAACAATTTTTATATCATTAAATTTTGAAGAAATATGTCAAATTATGCACATATTATCTAAATGTGGAACTCAGAAAATTCAAAAACCTACCCGAAAATGGATAGGTTTAAATAATAAAGTATTTCCCGGAAAATATCGATTCATCGGTTGAATTGTCAGTTTAAATTATAGTGAATAGTAGGCGGCTAAAAAATTAAGTAATTGTTGTTGAGCTTCGTTTAGACTTTTACTGTTCTTTGATTTTTTATACTCGTTTAATTTACCTGCTGCATTTGAAAGCTCAGACTTTAAGGTTTTCACTTTTTCGTTTTTAATACCACTAATATTTAAAGTTTTATTTATAGTATTTAATGCTTTAGCAGCTTCTTCAGAAATGCTGTTTGAAATTTGCGCATTCGCTGTTACACTACTAAGAGTCTGATAAATGGTAGGAGCCGTTTCAAGAAAGCTTTTTTCTTTATCGGTAAGATTTGAAAAAGTTCTCTTCTCCACGACGATTTGTTTTGCGAACAAATCATCCATTCCTTTTTCCTTAAACTTTCCGGCTAGAGCTTTTGCCCCTTCAATAGAATCTGCCGTTCCAAGGAAAACATAATATTTTCCATTCATTTCTAAAAATTGTGAGGATATTCCTTTCGATGATAGATTGGAAGTGGCATCTTTTGCCCCTTCCTTGGCGCCAAATGCTCCGCCTTGAACCACATAAGTTGTTAATGGGTCAAGTGAAGTGGAATTGGTTTTACTCGTTTCTTTGTTCTGGTTCTCTTTTGTTCCAGGGGTTGTTTGGACGACCGTTTGGTTTGGTTGGTTTGGTTGGTTTGGTTGGGTCGATGCCTTTTGATCTGACTCTGTAATCACCAACTTCAGCATAAAATAACCAATGGTAGTCCCTATCACTATCGCAAAGATAGCTGAGATGACCACTTTACTAAGGGGTTTATCATTTTTCTTTTTTGGATTGTGATGGATTGAAAATTTACCTTGGTGTGTAGTTTTTTTTGAGTCAACTTGTTTAATAAAGTGAGATTCATCAACATCCTGTTCAGCAGATTCCGGAATAATCCAGTCAAAGTTTTCATCGACAGATTCTTGAGTTGCTGCCGTTTCTAAATAAACCTCCGAGTCTTGAGAGTTTTTATTTATTTGAATCACTTTTGAATGGGAGTCGGGCTTATCGCTTGAGACTTTTTGGAGGGGCTCTTCCTGAGGACCTGAATTCTCTCCATTAAATGTAACTCTGATTGTATTGCCTTTTTGCTTAGGCTTGTCCACCATTGCTTACTCCTTTCTCTATCTAAAGTAATGGTTTCATCCTAACATAATGATCAAAAAAAATAACAAGACTTTTGTCGTCTTGTTATAACTGTCTTTCGCCAAATTATTTATTAGTTCGAAATGTTGTTAACCTAGTGAGTAACATCAGGAAATTGACTCAACGGATTTTCTTTACCTGCTGGTGCCGGAGCATCGATTTTAGGCAGCTGTGCCTGTAAATCATTCAGGCCTGGCATATAAAATGCAGAGAACGTAAGACTATAAGCCAATGGCTGGTTCTGTTGACTTAATGAAGTAATTTCTTGTCCACCAGTGTAAGAAATCGATTCAACAACAATGATCCGATTTAATGACTCCAAAGCATCTATGAACTTTTCAAAATCTTCATAGGTAGGAGACTCGACCGTTAAATTAGCTGTAATTTTTTTCATTCCTTCTGGTACCACAGTTCCACTCGACTGTTGATTCGCCGTATCCTGGTTCGCTGTAGACTGACTGGATGTGGCGGGCTGGCTAGTCGTCGTCGTTGAACTCTGTTGTTGTGCTGTATTTTGAATGACAGTTTGATTAGTTCCTGATGACACATCAGCGTCTTTAGAAAAGCTCATGGTCTTAATTTCACTGTCCGATACATTTTCGGCTTTTTCTAAATCCAGAATAAGCTGTTCCTGCAGCGGTTTAACAGGAAGCTTCTTTTGCAGCTCCTTTGTATCTTCGACCGTTTGCTGTGAATCCTGCGTTTTCTGTTGACTGATTGCCTCAAGCTTTTTTTGTGCAATATCCAATGAGGATTGTTGTTTCTTCAAATCCGTTTTAAGAGGAGAAAGGTAAAAAAACTGAGCAAGCACAATCAGAGCAACAACAAGAAGCGCGACGATTCCAAGGATCAGGTTTTCTTTTTTTGAGAAACGTAGCTTCATCAACCAGTCCCCCCTTCCTCAGAATCCTCACTCTTTTTGATTTCTTCCTTTACAACTGTTTGATTCAATTTGATTTCGAATTGGCCCGTATAACGGGGTAGAATACTACTTTTGGTAGTCGTACTGGTTTTGTTGGTTGTTGAATTTGTTGTATTTGTTGAATCTGTTGTATTGGCACTATTTGTATTTGAATGATCTACAATTGTATAGACGTTACCATTTTGATCTACCAGAGTAGTCCCAGGTGCTACTTGGATTCCACCAGTGGCTTGAGTCGTTGTATTTTGACCAGCAGTATTTGTTTGACTATTTGTAGAAACAGTACTTCCCTGAACAGTGGTTGCAGTTGAAGTATTAGGTGGATTCGTCGAAGTTGAAGATGTACCGGTTGTCTTTGATTGATCTGTTGCTGTTAAAGCATTAAGGCTTGCATCTTCAATCCACTTCGAATCATGTAACGTTTCCAAAAAGTATGCAGCTTCCCGACTAGTGTCAAACTGGACTGTTAAAGTGATGGTTCCTGCTTCTGTATATCCAAAACTTTGTATGAATCCACGCTCTGGTAATAGTGAAGACAAGTGACGCAAGACTGGAACAGTTTGGATGGGATATTCTTTTGCCCAATCTATTGCACTATTTAATTGACTAATTGATTTAGAACTAGTTGATATTCCTGATTGGTTGTTATCCTTATTAACAACTTTAGACGTTATGTCAATTTGTCGTGTTATTCTAGTAATATCATTTTTAACTGAATGGACTTGCCCAAGGTAATACGCACCACTAAGAATTAATAGAAATACCAAGCTGGAAATCGCAATGATAAAACCAACTTTTTTGGGTTCTCTTTGGGGTAGCAGGTTTATTTCAATGAACATTTATTGCCCCCCTTTTAAAGCAAGTCCCAATGGTAACAATTGACTGGACGGCAGTTTCACGGAATTGCCCTTTGAGTCCATATCTATCGCTATCATTTCTGTTGGAGTTTCAAATCTCTCTAGCATTCCATCGTAGATTATGTTAAGCATTGGGTGATCGCCGTATAATAAAAATTTAGAAATCTGATTATGTTCTTTATGAAGGGAATAACGATAAAAATCAATTAACTTATTGATTTCCCTAAAAATATCATCAAACTGAAGGTCCAGTTCATCTGTATTTCCTATATAGTTATAAACCAAATTATTTCCAGAATCTTCTTTGATTTTCCATTGATCCATATTAAATGGAAGTGGAAATTGACGCATGACTAGCGGAACGCTTCTTTCAAAAATAGTTAAATTAACGCTGGTTAAATCAAATTGAACTGCAAATAAATTCTCGTTTACTAGTTCTGTATCCAGCTGCCGATAGAGTCGATAAATAGCAAGAGGAGAAATATCTGCTGCAATGGGGTTAAGCTTTAGCTTTGACAGCAAATCGGCATATTCCATCACATTTTGCTCTGGTGCCGCAAATAGCAAGATCTCTCTAGTTTTCCCATTACTTCCTAACGGATAAAAATCAAAGACCGGCTCATCAAATGGCAAGTGAATGGTAGATCCTAGTTCCAAATACAGATAACCTTTGATTTCATCATCCTGAATTTCTGAAGGGACGGAAATCTTTCGAATGATGACTAAGGAATCTGGAATTATAAAACGCACTTGTCGCCTATGAATTTTCCACTCGTCAATACATTCCTCTAAAATACTTTCTAAGGAATCTTGATTTTGTATTTTACCATCGCTAATGATTCCGGCTGGAAGAAAATGTTCACTCCATCTATGTGCTAAGGGTGGATTGAATTGTTTTAATTCTAGTAAGCGAATAGAATGGTCACTGATTACCAGATTAATAATTCGGTTTTTAGAGGAAAATAGGGAAAAAGCCATAGAAAAAACCCCTTATTAAAATCCTTGATGAAGGAAATTTATATAAATAGTTATTATTTCCGGTCCCCAAAAATACGCAGTTAACGTTCCAGCTGCAATAAATGGGCCAAACGGTATCGGTTGCCGTTTTTTTACTATTCTAAACAACTGGGCCAAGCCGCCAAGGAGGGCACCAAATAAAGTCGATAGAAAAAATGATAATAAAACAAGCTTAAAACCTAATACAAAACCTAGCAGGGCATAGAGCTTTACATCTCCAAATCCCATACCTCCCTTGCTGACAAGCATAATCAGTAAGAGAAGTACAAATCCGGTTATGGCTCCCAAGAGACTGTCCCACCAAGGAGCCAGCGGCCACATGTACCGTTCAAATAAAAAAAACCCTGCAAACCAAAGCAAAATTTTATCAGGGATAATCATATAGTGAATGTCCGAAACAATAATAATCATAAATAAAGAAATTAACGTTAAGGCGACTAATAATTCTCCAGACCATCCAACCAAGGATGGGGCTACGGCAAATAAAATTCCCGTTAGTAACTCCATAATTGGATATATAGGAGAAATCCGCGACTGACAGCCGCGGCATTTCCCTTTTTGGAGCAAATATGATATTACCGGTATAAGTTCATACGGTTTTAATTGGTGCCCACAGGTTGGACAAGCTGACCTTGGTTTAACAATTGATTGCTTTAATGGAACCCGAAGTCCAACTACGTTGTAAAAAGAACCAAATATAAAACCATATAGTAAAAGCAAAAAGTAATAAAAAATCATTAGCTATTGCTTCTATCTGGTACATCTGAACGATCTATATCCTTAGGAGAAACCGCTGCTACACCATCTCCAACAGTAATTTTTCTTTTGCTTGTAATTAGGTTAATCTTAACGACTTTTCCATCCTTTATCATTACAAATGAAACCGATGCTTCAACAGGAGCAGTTGTAGAATAGTCATCAGTTGCTGCTCCTTTTGTATAGCCTTCTGGATCTGGACTATCAACTGGATCTAAATAATTTTTAGTTTCTAATTGTTTCAAATTCAAATACTTAGTACCTGATTGTAAGCTAGACTCCGATGCTATTGCCATTTTTGCAGCACTTAGAATTTGTTGAGCATTGGCAGCATGTGCATCTTTTTTAGAATTATCAATTAGGCCAAGGATAGAAGGCACGGCAATAGCAGCAATAATACCTAAAATAACAATTACAGCAAGTAATTCAATTAAAGTAAAACCTTTTTGATCTTTTGATTTATTTTTTAATTTTTGGAACATGATTTCATCTCCTTTTGGTTCTATGAACCTATTAATTTAGTCTCTTGTATTATACATTAAATGACAAAGCTTTGTAATATTTTTATAGGCTATTTGTCGCGTTTCCTCAATACATCAATGTTTTTGTCAATTATTGGTTCATTTGTTGGAATTGGTCAAACATACTAAACATAGGTACAATGATCGACGTGACAATAGTCCCGACTAAGCTTGCCAAAATGACAATCATAATGGGCTCAATTAGTGATTTCATACGATCGGTCCCCGTTTCAACTTCCTTCTCATAAAAATCAGCAATTTTGGCAAGCATCGCATCCAAAGCCCCAGTTTCCTCCCCTATAGAGATCATTTGTGTAATTAACGGTGGGAAAGCCCAGTGTTTTTCCATTGGTTCAGTCATTGATCGACCTTTTTCCAGAGTTTGACGTGATTCACGGATAACTTTTGCCAACACTTCATTTTCTACTACTCTTTCTACAATTGTCATAGCTTGTAGGATGGGAACTGAACTTGAAAATAATGAACTTAAAGTACGCATCATACGGGCTAAAGCAGCTTTTTGTACCAACTTTCCAAAGATAGGCATTTTCAAGATAAATAAATCCAAATAGTATTTTGTTTTCCTATTACTTTTAAAATACATAATAAATAAAGCTATTAATACAAAAACTATAACAATAAGCCACCAGAATGATTGTGTAAAGTCACTTGCTGAAAGAACAAATTTTGTAATAGCAGGTAACTCTCCCCCCATGTCAGCAAACATCTGAACAAAGGTAGGAACGACAACCGCCAATAGGAAAATTACGACTCCTATCGCGATAACCCCTACAACCATTGGATACGCAAGAGCTGAAACAATTTTTTGTCTCGTAAAATGCTGCTTTTCATAATAATCAGCCAACCGTTCTAAGGTGTTATCCAATGTACCACTTATCTCACCGGCATGGACCATATTAATAAACATCGGAGTAAATATCTTTTTATGCTTTGATACAGCTTCTGAAAGTGGATTCCCTTCTCGCAATTCCACCTCTACATCTAATAATGCTCTTTTTAGCCCTTTACTTTCCGTTTGTTTGGCCAGAATTCCAGTAGCATCGACCACCGTTACTCCTGCCTTTAGAAGAGTGGCAAATTGCCTTAAAAAAATAACAAAATGCTGCAATTTTACCTGATTTCCAAAGGTTAGCTCCTTTGTCAAAAACGTTTCCGGAACTTCTGTTATATCTATAACTCTAATCCCGTCATCTTTTAACTTGACCATTGCCTCACGTTTGGAACTAGCATTTACAGTACCTTGTTTTTTTCCTTTTTTATCGCGCCCTGAATACTTATATCTAGGCATTTTGCATCATCTTTTCATGTAAATATTGGTTTGCTGCATCCTTCAGAATCAAGTTACGCTCCAACAAATCTTTGATACTCATTTCCAATGTGTGCATTCCTTGGGAACGTGATGTTTGCATCACACTTGGAATTTGGTGAATCTTCTCATTGCGAATCAGATTGGCAATGGCAGGGTTATTTACTAAGATTTCAGTCGCTGCTTTTCTTCCTTTTTTATCAGCAGTTGGAAATAACCGTTGCGAAATAACTCCAACTAGTACTGAGGCCAACTGAATTCGAATCTGTGGCTGCTGGGAAGGCGGAAAAACGTCAATAATTCTGTTGATCGTTGTTGGTGCACTCGAGGTATGCAATGTACCGAAAACAAGGTGACCTGTTTCAGCAGCAGTAATCGCAATTGAAATAGTTTCCAGGTCGCGCATCTCCCCAACCAAAATGACATCGGGGTCTTGACGAAGTGCTGCTCTTAGTCCATCGGCATATGTTTGCGTATCAAATCCCACTTCACGCTGATCAATAATGGAATTCCCATGCCGATGTAAATATTCAATGGGGTCCTCTAAAGTAATGATATGTTTTCGCATTGTTCGATTCATGTAGTCAATCATAGCCGCAAGTGTTGTTGACTTACCACTTCCGGTTGGACCTGTCACTAAGATAAGGCCGTGAGGTTTTTCCACTAACCTTGGAATAATTTCAGGTAATTCCAATTCTTCAATCGTTGGGGTACGAGTTGATACGACCCTCAATGCCAAAGAAATGCTTCTACGTTGATGAAAGGCATTAACCCTAAATCGAGAAACTCCAGGGACCCCGTATGAAAAATCAAGTTCGCCTTTTTCTTTGAATAAACTCCATTGGTTTTCCGGAATGATTGCTTTTGCAATCGCCTCGGTATCCGCAGGCAAAAGCTTATCGGCACCATATCTTTTTAAGTCGCCGTTTATGCGCATTACCGGTGGAACCCCAACGGTTATATGGACATCCGAAGCCTTGTATTCAACAGCAGCCTGAAGTATTTGATCGATCTTCTCTTTCATATAAGCATTCTCCTACTCCAAAATTGCAATACGTAAAACCTCTTCTGTTGTGGTTATCCCTTGTTTTACTTTTAATAATCCATCATCAATTAAAAAAATGGTTTTGTTTTTTATAGCAATCTCTTTCAGTTTTTGGAATGATTCACCATTCATAATGACCCTACGAATTTCATCATTGATAACAAGAACCTCGTGCAACGCTATTCTTCCTTTATAACCAGTCATATTACAAGAAGAACAACCCTTGCCTCGCATGATTTTATCTATTTTCAAGCCCCTTTTTGCAAAGATTTCAATCTCACGTTTTGATGGTTCTTGTTCTTCAGCACAGTCACGACAAACTTTTCGAACCAGACGTTGGGAGACAATCCCACTTAAGGAGGCAGCAAGTAAAAATGGTTCTACTCCCATATCTAGTAATCGGGTTACAGTCCCAATTGAATCATTCGTATGAAGCGTACTCAATACTAAGTGCCCTGTTAATGATGCACGAATAGCCACTTCCACCGTTTCTGTATCACGTATCTCCCCTACCATGATGATATTAGGATCTTGTCGGAGAATGGAACGTAAGCCAGCCGCAAAGGTCATTCCGACATTGGAATTCACCTGCACCTGATTGATTCCCTCTAATTGATATTCCACCGGATCTTCAACAGTAATAATGTTAACTTCATCATTATTTACCTTATTAAGTGCTGCATAAAGCGTTGATGATTTACCTGATCCAGTAGGTCCGGTAATTAAGACAATCCCTGTTGGTTTTTCAATCATTTCATTAAATCGTTTAAGGTTCAAGGAGTTAAATCCTAATTTATTTATGTCATTTAGAGTAGAGCCCATATCCAAAAGACGCATGACGATCTTCTCGCCGAATACTGTTGGAAGTGTTGAAACGCGAAGATCTACTGGATGGAAATCCAGATTAAGTTTAATACGCCCGTCCTGTGGAATTCGATGCTCAGTAATATCCAGATTAGACATGATTTTGATTCTGGCTGTTAATACACTTTGCATACTTTTAGGCAGTGTTTTTTCAATTTTTAGTATCCCATCAACACGGTAACGCACAATCACTTTTGTCTCTTGAGGATCGATATGGATATCACTAGCCTTTTGTATTACGGCATTTGTCAGGATCTGATTGACAACTCGGACAATGGGTGAATCTGTATCCGTTAAGTTCTCCTGCTGTCTACGTTCATTTTTTGGCAGCTCATCTAGTAGCTCGTCTAGACCATCATTTGTATCATAATATTTATTTATGGAACGAAGAATATCATCCTTTGTAGCAATCGCCGGTTCTATCTGGAATCCTGTAGATAAACGTAAATCATCAATGACGAAGAAGTCCATAGGATCAGCCATCGCAATAAATAATTTATTTCCGTCCCGTTTCAACGGAATAATCAGATTCCGACGAGCAGATTCCTTTGGTATCAATGTAAATAAACTTGTATCAAAGGGATAATGAAATAGGCTAATATGGGGTATACCCAATTGGTATTCGAGTACCTCAATTAGCTGTTGTTCAGTAATATATCCCCTCTGTAGTAGTACTTCACCTAATTTTTGATTAGGACTTTTATCTTGTAAAGCCGATTGAAGTTGTTCAGCAGTGATCAATCCTTCATCAAGTAACAAATCGCCAATTCTTTTTCTTGTTTGAATCATCTGGCATCCCTGCCTTTACTTTGGTTGTTCATTTGGCTTTCCCCAAATGTCACTCTCAGTTGTATTGGTTTGGTCATTTTCAGAAACTAAAGTAGACTGATCTTCTCTTGTGCTATTGGCACTTTGAGTTGCTGCTGGGTCTATCGTTGTTTGTGTTGTGGTTTGGGTATTACCGTCGAGACCATGTATCTCAACTCGATAGATAGGCGGATAATAATCTTCAGATATTAATTCACTGTTAACTAGTTGATTTCCTTGATAAATTTCACGATAAATCTTTACAATTTGTCCATTCATCCCTTTTGTCACAATCTTTGTTTGGCCCGATTTCAACAGTGGACTATATTGAATAATCGTCTTAGGATGTAATTCCTGGTAATCCTTTTGAACAATTTGATAGCGGTAAACAAATTGTTGTCCTATTAAAGAAATAGTAAATTGATCTCCGACTAATTTGAACTCCAAACGATAATTCGTTTTGTTAGGATTAGTAATCACCAAATCTGTCTTCGCACTTTGATTTACCTTTGCTTCAAAACCGAGTCCAGCATAATTCGGTAGGGAGTTGCTTATATTTCTTTCAACAATTGTAAAGTTAGTTGGCAGAATTGCTTGATATATTCCCGTTGCTAGGACATTTAATGAGTCCTCTCCACTAATTTTTTGTTTCCTAGCAAAGTCTAGCAATGAAAAAGTTGAACCTTTTGGAATTTCAATAGTCGGATTGTGTTCAATGATAGATTGCAAATCAAATGGTACTTCCTTAAGGTTCATCACTGTAAAATTAACAGTTTCTTCTTGAATTTGTTGCCCTGCCAATACGAAGTCTGGTGTTAAATTAAAGGACTGCTCTCCTTCCACAAATTGAGAAGCTGTTTCATTTAAACGATTTGCTAATTTATCTACATCTATTTCCTCCAGATTCAGTTGTGGAAAAAGTATTTCCAACTGTTCGGAAACTTGGGATTTATTCACTGTTATAGTTGCCAAGTTGCTTTTGCCTTCTTTAGCAGCGTTTAGAGTTTGATGGGTATTTAAATGAAATTGGTTCATATCAAACGAGGCTGTCTTCTCCCCGTATTGCAAATTCAATTTTGTTCCTTTTAGCCATTCAACATATTTTTCCTCCAAAAGAGAGGTTGCTTCCGAGTCGGATTTTCCGGAAAGATCCAATGAACCAATAGTTGTGCCATCAGAGAATTTTCCATCTAAACGATTCAGGTTTTGAAAAGCTTTAACGCCAAAATGGGTAAAACTAAATATAAATGCTGTGCCAACCAGCAAAACGACAAATAATTTTATCATTTGTTGTTGTTTTCCCAAATCCCCCTGCCTCCTCTCCAATGAACGGCTAATTAATTACTGACTTTTTCCTTTTTTTCTTCTTCTGCCTCCTCATGAGCACGCAGAAAATCAAATAATGATTCCTCATTCAATGGATCTAAAGCCATATCTTTATTTTTATCAATCCTGGATAAATGTCTGGTAGTTTGATCTACTAATTTTTCATCGATAAGATCGTGGGTTTCACTACCGCTTTTTTCTAGTAAACTTTCAATATCGGAAAGATAATTTAACTCAACATGGTTTATTTCATTTGGGATTTCTACTGGTAAATCTCTATCCTGTAAGAATACAATGTCTTCTTCGTTCATTACTAATTCTGGTTCAATATTCTGATCAGAAACAGTCATCTGCAAAGAGTTATCGATTGTTTTTCTTGTATTGGAGGAGGAAAATAATTGCTGAAGTTCTGAATTATCTTCTTTTCCATTAACATTTTGATAATTAAGTTCATCTAAAGCATTCACTTCATACAAGTCTGATTCAAACGAAATTTCAGGAAACAACAATGATCCAAAACGTTGATGGATAAAGTACGATGCAAAAAAGACAAGGGCAAATAACATTAATGCTGTCAACCATAATGAAAATCTGGCAGCGGCAACCATCCCACTTAGTGCTAAAACTAAACTAGTAAAAACAATTATTAATTTACCTTTAAGCGTAAAACCAAGTGGAATAAGTAAGATAGCTAACAAAAAAATACAGGTAGTACCTAAGACCCAAAAAAACACTTGCAATCACCCCCGCCTTCATTAAATAGTACAATAATCACATCTACGACAAATTTCTTCAAATTCCATAATTTTTATCTTTTTTTTACGATTATTAGACAAAATTTGCTTACTAAATATTGTATAATACTCTTAAGTATTTTAAAAGATTAAGGCGGAGAATTTTAATGAAGAAAAATTTCCATTGCCAAAAAGGACTTACTTTAATAGAAGTCCTGATTTCGATACTAATTTTAGCGATTATTCTATTATCCTTTATGGGATTTTTTACCCAGTCCGCATTATTTACCAAGAAAAATGAGCAAAAATTGGATACGCTACAAATTGCCCAAAAAATAGTCAACCTGGTTGAGGTCGACATTACCAAACAAGATTTACTAGCTAATGGGATTATTGATTCCAATGGTAGTGTGTTAAATAGTCCTAAAACCATCGATGCTTCTACACTGAATCTGTTATTAGATGATACAATCGATCCCAATTATAAATACAGTGCCGTGGTTAGCAATAATAGTTCACAAAATTTAATCATGTTTAAAATTATTGTTCAAGACCCCAGAAACTTAAATAATAAATCCGAAACCTACACTTATATTCGCAGGTGAGCCATGAAAAATCAAAAAGGATTAACATTGGTTGAATTACTAGCGGCAATTACCATTCTTCTTCTAATTTCATCCGTCATTTTTGGAGTTTTGATTAATTCAAATAAAAACTATAAGAGTCTTACTGAAAAAATAAATTTGAATCAAGAGGCAAACTTATTATTAGCTACCATAAGAAATTATCATCAAAAACAAAGTTTGCATTCATTTGATAGTAATAATAATGAAATTTATAAACTTAAATACGATCCTACAACGAAAAAAGCATATATAGGAACTTCATCAGCTACTATTCCTTTACAAAAGGATAATGTGGATATAATTATTAAAATTGATGATGTTGAAATATCTGGAGAACAAACCATCTATCCTGATGACCCGTTGTATATTTATATAAAACTATATAATCAACAAGGACAATCATATGAAATAGAAACCGTCATTAAACAATATTAGGGGGTGTGTCTATTGAAAAGAGAAAAAGGATATGCACTTGTTCTTGTTTTAATTATTATTTCAATTGTAATGATAGTTGGACTTTCATTAGGCGGTATCGGCTTAACGAATAGGGCTCAATTGAACAAAACTGACTCACGAAATAAAGCAACAGATTTAGCAGAAATGGGCGTAACCTATTATCAGCCTATAGTTAGTACTTATGTTAGTTCGGCAAAAATCACAGCACAAAATTATGTAAATTATTATGGAACTTACTATAATACCTATGATGGCTATTTTTATAACAGCCTTTATTCCAAGCTTAACACAGCAAATGCTCCTGTTGAGGTAGATACAAGCAATAATAAATATCAAGTTACCTTTAAATCATTAGATAAATCAGTTGCGAATAAAATGATTGTTAATTTTGAAAGCACGGGCACCGCAGGTACAGAAACTGCAACCGTTAAAGGTTTTTTTACCATTGAAAAAATATCAGGTGCATCTAAGGCAGGGCAGTTGAATCCCGCTATTTCAACTTATTCATATAATGAAAAAAACTCAAGGTATCTAAGTCCTCCATCAAAGTTAACATCTTACAATTCGTCCACCTATTTCAGCAGTCTCATTCAAATTCAAGGCAATCATACGCTTACTATTAATGGACAGGCATTTTTCACATCTTTAATATTGGCAGGTTCTGCAAAACTGAATATAAAAGGTGATGCTATTTTTGCAAAAGATATTGTCATTCAAGATTCCGCAGTTAAAATTTGTATAACAGGAAAAACGTATAAATTAGATGCAAACAATAAATTGGTAGATTATCCAATAACTAAAAATACTTGTGCTGCCCCCTCTGCAATGGAGTGGCAATTTGATACAAATTCTGGTACTAAAGTGAGCTACTAAAAAAGATGCCGTTTCCCGGGAAACGACATCCTTTTTTTATTTATTTATTAACACGTCGAATACTCCGCCACCCGATTTCTCCCGGCCCGCTTAGCGCCTACATAAAGAGCACGGTCAGCATGGCGAATCAGTGCTTGGGCGTCTGCTGCATCATCTGGAGCTGTTGCGACGCCAATTGATGCGGTAATTTTAATTTGCTGTTGTTGATGGTCAATTGATTGGGTGAGAGTAAAAGGCCAGTTAGCAATGGCCTGTCTGATATGTTCGGCCATTTGATATGAATCTTCTCTAGAACAGTCCGGTAACAAGACAACGAATTCCTCCCCGCCATAACGGGCAACCGTTCCCCGTCCGCCAACCAGCTTACTAATCCGATTGGCTACCTCACAAAGGATCTCATTTCCGCTCTGGTGACCGTATGTATCATTAATATTTTTAAAGTGATCGAGGTCAATGACAATTAGTGACAGTATTTGGTTTTCGTTTTGTCCCAGTTTTACAAACTCCCGTAACAACAATGATTGGAAATAACGGAAATTATATAACTTCGTCAATGCACAACGTTCGCTTTGACTTTTGGTCAACTCGTAATGCCTGGCATTTTCCATGGCGACAGCAAAGTAAGAGCACAAAATATCCAGGATGGTCAGTTGGAACTTTTCAAAAGCACGCTTTCGTCTCGATGCCAATAATAATACACCCGTAACATCTCTATTCTTGACAATAGGAACACTTAGGATACTTTGGACGTCATCCGGCATCAATTCATTGGTAAGTCCACGCCATTCCATTTTTCCATGGTATAGTGTAGCATCCCCGCTGGCCCATGTTCTGCCAATAATTCCTTCATTTTTTCTAATAGAAAGTATTCTATTCGATAACACTTCTCCGGACTCCAGCCGTCTAATCAATTTAAGCTGATGATCTTCTTCTTCAAAAATATAGGCGTAATCCACCGGGAGCATTTCCGTCAGCTTTTGCATAAATAATTCTGAAACTGCTTTAACTTGCAGCCTTCCTGCTAACTGATGACCGATTTCCGCCGCCTTTTGCAAGTACTCATTAATTTGTTGACTGGAATAATAAAGATTGAAAATGATGGAAAGGGAGATAAATGGAATACCGACAAAAAGCAATGCCCATAGTCCTATTTGGTTATATAAAATATATAAAATGAAGCCTATTGGGAAAGTAATCAGAGTTGTAACCGTCTCGACAATAAAATCCTTACCAAAATAAGGCTC
Organism: Neobacillus solisequens; assembly: GCF_051233465.1. NCBI lineage: Bacteria > Bacillati > Bacillota > Bacilli > Caryophanales > Bacillaceae > Neobacillus > Neobacillus solisequens. Next base: position 162,359 of record NZ_JBKFGJ010000014.1, read on the forward strand.
TTTACTGTTGTATACAAAATATAGGTTGAACCAAATGATCACCTGATTTAAAACATAGGTTAAAAAGGCATAAAGGATGGCGAGCCAGAATGAACGGATATCAGTCTCCATATTTGGAGCAAGATTCCCACCCAGCCAATAATAAACCAATCCACTGACAAAAGACACGATAAAGAACATCGTAAAATTCAGCGGGTATCGAAATAATTGATCCTTCTGAACCCTTAACCTTAATAACAACACAATGACAGCAACTTGTGAAAAAATGATCTCTACAAAAAGTCCATAACTCAAGAACGCTGAGAGTGTAGCCCATTGCATTAAAAATATTGGTGTATTGTTTATGATCATTGGCATTGAGGCCACGATTGCATAAAGAATCAAGAATGCTGCCATATCCAGCCAGTGACCTGCAATTTGAGGAGGGTAGTGTTTATATGTGTACCATAGTCCGATTGGCACTAACAGGATCCAGACTAAAAAAAGAATTCGCTTTTTTTCTGCAGTAACCCCCATACTTCTCCCCTCCCCTATTATTTTTGAATAAATAGCGATAAAAATATTTTATCAAAAAATAAAAAAATTGTCATAAAGAAATCTTTCTATTTTTTAAACATTTCGACAAAAACGGTTTCACTTCAGAAATAAAATACAACGATCCAGTAATGACAAGCATATCATTTGGTTTTATATTTGGTATTTCATCTGTTAAGTACTCCTGCCAGTCATCAACCGCTAATTTTAGAGATGATTTACTATACTCCAACAATTGTTCTGCATGAGCCGCCCGTGGAAAATCAAAGCTGACAAAAGTAATTTGATTGGAAATCCGGTCCAGTTGTGAGATCATTTGATCCAGCTTTTTATCTTTTAAGGCAGCAAATACAATATGGATGTTCCTACCTGTGTAACGGCTTGAAATCTCTTGAACCAATGTGGCAATCCCTTCATCGTTATGGGCTCCATCAATGATAATAAGAGGGTTGTCCGAAATAATTTCAAATCGCCCGGGCCAGTAGGCATTTTTTAACCCATCTCTTATATTCTGCTCAGTAAGGTTGAACCCTTTTTCTCCTAAAAATTGCGCTGCATTCACGGCAAGTACTGCATTTTCCGTCTGGTGTTTCCCTAACATGGAAATTTCAGCGTTCTCAATACTATTATTCACTGTTTGAACAGTAAACTTCTCACCTTTTGCAAGAGAGGTGTGGTCTGTTATGAAAAATTCTGAACCAATCCGATAAATAGGGGCACCCACTTTTTCTGCCTGTTCAGTTATAACCTTTAAAGCACCGGGATGTTGAACGGCCGTAAAAATCGGTGTATCAGCCTTTATAATCCCTGCTTTTTCAAAAGCAATTTCCTCATAGGTATTGCCAAGAATATTCGTGTGATCGAGACCAATATTCGTAATGATGGAAGCTAGCGGCTTTACAATATTAGTCGAGTCAAAACGTCCACCAAGACCTACCTCAAAGATCACAATATCTACTGAACGCATTCTGGCAAAATAATAAAACGCCATCGCTGTGATGACCTCAAATTCAGTTGGACCTCCAAGTTCAGTCGCTTCTAATTCATCTGCTAATGGCAGAATGATATTGGTTAATTCCAATATTTCTTGATCACTTATTGGTTGTCCATTTACGCTGATTCGTTCATTAAATTGCTCAATATAAGGAGAAGTAAACGTTCCAACAGTATAGTTTCCCGCTTGTAAAATATTACGGAGGAAAGTAACCGTTGACCCTTTTCCATTCGTCCCACCAATGTGAACTGCCTTGAGTTGTGTTTCCGGGGAGCCAAGCCGCTCCATCATCCACTCCATTCGTTTTAACCCTGGTTTAATTCCCAGTCTCAGTCTTCCATGAATCCAGTCGAGGGCTTCCTTATAGGTAGTAAACATCTCTGACACCTCTTTTTAAGTAATAAAAGGCGAGATGAATCCAATACAGGATTCATCCCACCTCATCATTAACCTTTTAATTCCTTTAGACGTGACCAAACAATATCTCGTTTTTCCATGTAGTCTTTTTGTTTACCGCGTTCTTCTGCAATTACATTTTCAGGAGCTTTTTTCATAAAGCCTTCATTGCTTAATTTCTTTTGAACACGTTCAACTTCTTTATTTAGTTTATCATATTCTTTTTCAAGCCGAGCAATTTCTTCATCAACATTGATTAATCCTTCAAGCGGAAGGATGATTTCAACGCCTGTTATAACAGCCGTCATTGCTTTTTCAGGAATTTCTAAATCAATACCCATTTGCAGCTCTTCCGGATTACAGAATCGCTCGATATAGGCACGGTTCTTTTCAATAGTATGAAGTGTATTAGTATCTTTAGCTTTTACAAGCATTTTAATTTTCTTGCTTAGTGGCGTATTTACCTCTGCCCGTATATTACGTACAGAGCGAATCATTTCCACTAATAGCTTCATTTCTTGTGCCGCGGCTTCATCCGTAAACTCTGGATTCACTTCTGGCCAGTTAACTGATGTAATCGACTCCCCAGAATGAGGCAGGTTTTGCCAAATTTCTTCCGTGATAAATGGCATAAACGGATGTAATAGGCGCATGGTTTGATCTAAGACATAGGCTAAAATGGAACGAGTCGTTTGCTTTGCCGCTTCGTCCTCGCCATACAATGGCAGTTTCGCCATTTCAATATACCAATCACAGAAGTCATCCCAAATGAAATTGTAGAGAGCACGCCCTACTTCACCAAATTCATAGCGCTCAGACAACTTAGTAACATGGTCAATCGTTTCATTTAATCGTGTTAATATCCATTTGTCAGCAACGGATTTTTCTCCGCTGAAATCAATTTCCTCGAAAGTCAAACCATTCATATTCATTAACGCAAAACGGGAGGCGTTCCAAATCTTATTGGCAAAATTCCAAGTTGCTTCCACTTTTTCAGTGCTATAGCGCAAGTCCTGACCTGGTGAAGTTCCCGTTGATAAGAAGTAACGCAGTGCATCAGCGCCATATTGATCGATCACTTCCATTGGGTCTACCCCATTACCAAGCGATTTACTCATTTTCCGTCCTTGCTCATCACGAACTAGTCCGTGTATCAAAACATCTTTAAATGGACGATCTCCGGTAAATTCGATGCTTTGGAAAATCATTCTGGAAACCCAGAAGAAGATAATATCATAACCTGTTACTAGCACACCGGTAGGGAAGTATCGCTTGAAATCAGCTGCTTCTGTATCCGGCCAGCCCATTGTAGAGAATGGCCATAATGCAGAACTAAACCATGTATCTAATACGTCCTTATCCTGCTCCCAATTCTCTGCATCCTCTGGTGCCTCATGGCCAACGAATACCTCACCGGTTTCTTTGTGATACCATGCTGGAATTCTATGTCCCCACCATAGCTGTCTGGAAATACACCAGTCACGGATATTTTCCATCCAATGTAAATAGGTTTTTTCAAATCGTTCTGGAACGAAGTTTACTTTGTTTTCTTTATTTTGAAGGGCAATCGCTTCTTCAGCTAGCGGCTGCATTTTAACAAACCACTGAGTTGAAAGGTATGGTTCAACTACAGCACCGCTTCGTTCAGAATGTCCTACAGAATGAAGATGGTCTTCAATTTTAAAGAGAACTCCTTGTTCTTGTAGATCTTTTACAATTTGCTTCCGGCACTCGAAACGGTCAAGACCTTTGTATATGCCAGCTTTTTCATTCATTGTACCGTCTTCGTTCATCACTAGTACACGTTCAAGATTATGGCGATTACCTAATTCAAAGTCGTTCGGGTCATGTGCTGGTGTAATTTTAACGGCACCAGAACCGAATTCCATGTCGACATAATCATCTCCGACAATCGGAATTTCCCGGCCAACGATAGGTAAGATTACCGTCTTGCCAATTAAGTGCTTATAGCGTTCGTCTTCAGGATGAACCGCAACTGCTGTATCTCCCAGCATTGTTTCTGGACGTGTGGTAGCTACTTCAATGGAACCGGATCCGTCAGCTAACGGATATTTCATGTGGTAGAATGCACCCTGAACATCTTTATAAATAACCTCAATATCAGATAAGGCTGTCTTTGTGGATGGATCCCAGTTAATAATGTATTCTCCGCGGTAAATCAAGCCTTTATTATATAGAGTGACAAATACTTCACGGACTGCTTTCGATAAGCCTTCATCCAGTGTGAACCGCTCACGGGAATAATCCAGACCTAAGCCCAATTTTGACCATTGCTGGCGAATATGAGCCGCATATTCTTCCTTCCACTTCCATGTTTCTTCCACGAATTTTTCCCGGCCGAGGTCGTAACGGCTTTTACCTTCATTGCGGAGCTTTTCCTCCACCTTTGCCTGAGTGGCAATCCCGGCGTGGTCCATGCCTGGCAGCCAAAGGACATCATAACCCTGCATACGCTTCATTCGTGTAATAATATCTTGTAGTGTAGTATCCCATGCATGACCTAAATGCAGTTTTCCGGTTACGTTTGGCGGCGGGATGACAATTGTGTACGGCTTTTTGCTTTCATCATCCTTTGCTTCAAAAAACTTTCCTTGTAACCACCAATCATATCGGCCTTTTTCAATACTTTGTGGGTCATATTTTGTCGGCATTGTTAATTCTTTTGTTTCCACTTTATATTCCTCCTTTACTTCATTACGGCAGTAAAAATAAAAAACCCCATTCGTCATAAAAGGACGAATGGAGTTGCTTCGCGGTACCACCTTTTTTCCAATCAGAAGGTCTGATTGGCACTTAAACGAATAACGGATTTGATCCGTCTTCAACTACTAAGATTTTCATCTTTTCGCAGAAGATGCTCTTGGGCGACCTTCCGAGGTTCCACTTAGGAAATCTTCCAGCTAATGATTTCCCTCTCTTGAAGCAGGCTGACCGTCGTACTCTTCCCTGTCTTAGCATGAATTAATTAAATTATATTGTTATACTACCCAAAAAAGGTGCTTGACGTCAATCATGATAACCAATTTTTTTGTTATTTATACGATATGAAATTTTTTAGAGTGGAGTTCACACATTTTTTTGAATATACATAAAATAGACGTAAAATGGGAAAGGGGAGGTTATAGGGTGAGGAATTTCCAAAAGTTTAAACACCGTCCCTGGTTTAGAACATTTCGGAGGTTTTGCGGACAGCTGATTATTCCGTTTATGATTTTTCAATTAATACGGACGCTGTTTCTACCAACCGTTTTTGATGTTTTGTTATTATTATTCTTTTTTGTTATTGCCATCACTGTTTATTTCGAAATTATTTAGGAGCCCATTAAGCAGCTGTATTAAGACTGCTGGGCTCCTTCTTTTGTTTGTTGGGCTGCCTGTTGCTGTGCAGCCTCAATTTCTGTCATCCGCATCACGACAAACTCGGTATTCTTTAAGTGCCAATAGCGGCTTTGAAGTTGACGAATAAATTTTAGCTCATTTTTTGGATTCTTCTTTCGAAAGTATTTTTCCGCCACCTGGATGATCGGGATGGGATAAGATAGATAACTGAAGAATAACTGCTTTTCATCTGATTTAAACGGGAAGTATTTATAGTAGTGATAGACCCAATCCACCACATCATTATTCCTTTTTGGATTAGTGTTGAGTGACCGTGAAACATAGGGGAGCAAATCGTGAATGGGTGAACCATAACGGGCGTTTTCAAAATTAATGAAAAAGCCATAGCCCCTGTCATCATAGAGGAAGTGATCCGAGGACAACTTTCCGTGAACCACAACCATTCGGGCTTTTTCATTTTCTTTTGTACTTTCATACCATTCTTCGAACTTGGCTTTTGAAAACCGCAGTGCCTGGCTGATCTCGTTGTAATAAAGGCAATATAACAATTCGAAAGGCGACATATACGTTTTACGTTCACAAACATCTATAAACCCGTCTAGGAATTCTTGATTTTTATCTAATTGCTGAATGGTCTTTTCATAATGCTCCAATCTCTCTTCTTTATTTACTGTAATTTCTTTGGCAGACAAGGTATGAAGCCTTGCTAGCTCACGAAAAAGCTGTTGTTTTTTGTAATCATGATTTTCCCGTTGATCATCAGTCATCCACGGCATCAAGTAATACAAGCTTTGATCATGCAATACAGCATATCGACCATCCATAGTTGGATAAATAGGAACGATGCGATTGTAGCCCTTTTGGTATAAATAATGAACGTGTCGAATAAAATCAGTCCCGATCATCGGATCAATTTTTTTCAAGGCAAACGTTCCTTTGGTGGAATAAATCTTCTGGATGGTGCCAAAATCCTCGATAAAATGGGGTTCAATTTGGTATTGCTCCAAAATAGGCTTAACCGCTTCAAACCGGTTGGAGTCGCTCATATTTTTCAACTTCCTTCCAAAAAAGAAGCTGAGCAGGTTATGATAACCCGCTCATCTTTTTCAAAAAGTTATTTTTTGGCTAGTGCCGCCGGAATGTATAGGACCTGGCCCTCAAAGACGTCTTGATTATAGTCAAGTTGATTAGCTCTGAGTAAATTTTGTACGGATACATCAAATCGATCAGCAATCGTTTCAACCGTATCTCCTTTTTGGACGATGCAAACCTTTAGTTTTGCTTGTGCCGCTCCTTCATCTTTACGGGCAAAAAACTCTGTCAGTGTCATACTTTTCTTTTTGATAAACTTTTTCTTAACTTTATCCAAAATTTCTTCGGAAGAAGAAGACGATGATGAGCTCTCTTCAGTCTCACCAACCTCTACCTCTACCTCGACCTTAACCATTTCCGCAGGCTCTTTCTCCACTACCATTCCTTCTTCTACTTTAAGCTCCACCTCGACAGGTTTATTCCCTTCATTCCTTCCCTGTTCCTGATTCCATTGGGATTGCATAGCCTCCGGAGAATATGGCTGGAATTGCCATGGGTTTCGATACGGTTGAATAGGTTCTTGCTGCTGAGGTTGATAATTGAAGTTCGGGAATTTCGGAAATACCTCTTGGCTTTCTTCTTCCTGCTGTTTTCTTGCTTCGGCCTCAAACAACAGATCATTAGCGACAGGTTGAACAGATGGCTGTTCAATAGGAACTTCCTCTGCTTCGTTGCCTGCCCGGTGAAGAACCTCGTATTCCTGCTCTGGCACCTCTTGTTTCTCGGCCTCATATAAGCCGCTAATGGTTAACTCTGCCGAAAGTTTCAGACAGCTCCGTTCCGGGATGGAATAATCAAAGGAATCCACCAGAACATCGATATCATAAACGCTTTGGATCCGATTATTAGGAATGGTGATATCCACCGGGAAGCGATGAGAAAATTCGCAAACTCCCTCTTCCCTCTCTGCTACCCTCTCAACAAATTTCTGTGAGGCCACAACCTCAGATTCGGTTTCATCCGTTTCCTGGCAATTTTTATATTCGCCGGTAAGCTCCAGCGAACCACGTATGGTCACGTACTGTTCATTTTCCTGGATGGTAATATCGGGGTCTAAAGAAATGGAAACAAGCTCTTCGACTTCCTGTCCTTTTCTAAACCACAATGATTCCTCCACGGAAAACCTAAGGTACGATTGATTCTCCTGGGACAAAGCGACTCCTCCTTTCGTTTCCTTTACGCAAAATCACTATGTCATTTAAACTTTATGAAAAAGTTTTTTAAAATATGATAAAAATGCAGGTTTAGGCACAAATAAAAAGACGCCCCCTTATTCATAAGAGAACGTCCTTAACATTATTTTTTAAGTTTTGAAAAAGCAACCTCAGCAGCTTTAATTGTTTTTTCAATATCTTCATCAGAGTGTTCAGTTGACAGGAATAATCCTTCAAACTGGGAAGGAGGCAAGAAAATGCCTTGTTCCGCCATTACACGATAGTATTCAGCAAAGAATTCTAAATTAGATGATTTTGCTTTTTCATAATTGGTAACAACTTCACTTGTAAAGAAGAAGCCAATCATAGATCCGGCACGGTTAAAGCTAATTGGAACATCATATTTTTCTGCAGCAGCTTTAATGCCTTTTTCAAGCAAGTCGCCTTTACGGATAAATTCTTGATAATGCTCTGGAGTCAGTTGACTTAAGGTTTCAAATCCTGCGGTCATGGCCAATGGGTTACCAGACAATGTACCTGCCTGATAGATTGGGCCACTTGGTGCAATCCGTTCCATAATTTCCGCTTTACCGCCATATGCACCTACTGGTAAACCTCCGCCAATAACTTTTCCAAGAGTAGTTAGGTCAGGTGTAATATTAAAATAGCCTTGTGCGCAATGATAACCGACACGGAACCCCGTCATGACTTCATCAAAAATGAGCAGTGCCCCGTATTGAGTCGTAATTTCACGCAGTCCTTCCAAGAAACCAGGTATTGGTGGAACTAACCCCATATTTCCAGCAACAGGCTCCACGATGATACAGGCGATATCGTCCCCATATTTTTCAAACGCCACTTTAACGCCTTCAAGATCATTGTAAGGCACTGTAATAGTGTTTTTCGCAATGCCTTCAGGTACACCTGGGCTGTCAGGCAATCCTAGCGTAGCAACCCCAGAGCCGGCTTTAATTAGCAACGAATCACCATGGCCGTGGTAACAGCCTTCAAACTTTAAAATCTTATTGCGGCCTGTATAACCCCTAGCAAGACGTAATGCACTCATCGTGGCTTCCGTACCAGAAGACACCATGCGAATCACTTCAATGGACGGTATGCGTTCGATTACAAGCTTGGCTAATTCATTTTCCATTAATGTTGGTGCACCAAAACTTGTACCAAGCTCCGCTACCTTCTTGATCCCTTCAACAACACGGTCATTAGAGTGGCCAAGGATTAGAGGTCCCCATGATAAAACGTAATCAATATATTCATTGCCATCAATATCATAGATTTTAGAGCCTTTTCCTTTTTCCATAAAAATCGGATCCATGTTCACTGATTTAAACGCACGGACCGGGCTGTTTACACCGCCAGGCATTAACTTTTTTGCTTCTTTAAATGCTTCAACTGATTTAGTATAGGAACGCATCTACTTCCCTCATTTCCAATAATGATTATTCGTCTTCTTTTAACCAGCGGGCAGCATCTTTGGCATGGTAGGTGATAATGAGGTCAGCTCCTGCACGTTTAAAGCCTACTAACGCTTCAAGTACCGTCTTTTTCTCATCCACCCAGCCATTTAATGCTGCTGCTTTAATCATCGAATATTCACCGCTCACGTTATACGCAACGACTGGCAAATTAAAGTTATTTTTCACATCACGAATGATATCCAAATACGGTAAACCCGGCTTAACGATTAAGAAGTCTGCGCCTTCTATAACATCTGATTCTGCTTCTCTAAAAGCTTCAATGCGGTTGGCTGGATCCATTTGATAGGTTTTGCGATCCCCGAATTGCGGTGCCCCCTCAGCGGCTTCACGGAATGGGCCGTAGAACGAGGAAGCATATTTGACAGCATAGGACATAATCGGGATTTCCGTAAATCCTGCTTCGTCTAGACCTGCTCGAATGGCTGCTACGAATCCGTCCATCATATTGGAAGGAGCAATAATATCTGCACCAGCTTTTGCTTGGCTAATTGCTGATTTCACCAACAGATCAAGAGATTCGTCGTTTAGAATTTTGTCACCTTCCACCATGCCACAATGACCATGGCTTGTGTATTCGCATAGACAAGTATCGGCCACAACGAGGATTTCAGGGAATTTTTCCTTTATAAAACGAGTTGCAACCTGAACAATTCCATGATCATGGAAAGCCTGAGTACCGCATTCATCCTTTTCAGCTGGAATTCCAAATAATAATACTGATTTAATTCCGTGAGCAACCACATCTTCCATTTCAGCTTGAAGATTGTCCATGGACACTTGGAATACTCCTGGCATGGATGATACTTCTTTTCTGATATTCTCACCTTCAATGATAAACAATGGATAGATGAAGTCGTCAACTCTTAAATGGTTCTCTCTTACTAGTGCACGCATATTGGCACTTGAACGTAAACGACGGTGACGTGAAAATTGCAAATCCATTCTCTTTACCCCCAAATTATTTTTGTGTATGTTCCAAATAAGCAATCGTGCTTTTTATCATTCCCTCGACGGTGTATTCCTTAGGTGAGGCATGTACAGGGAGATTGTACTCAAGTAATTTCTTCTCGGAAACTGGCCCGATACAACTGATGATACACTTTTTAAGGTGCTCTGATAAATGAAATTCCTTCACTACATTCATTAAGTGATCGACAGTAGACGGACTAGTAAACATTAGGATATTTAATTGATCAGCCGCCAGCATCTTTGCCAACCTGGCACGATTTTCATCGGGCATATAGGTTTCGTAAATCACAACCTCTTCTACTTCCGCACCGGCTTGAAGCAGCGCGTTTGAAATGTATTCACGGGCAAGATTCCCTTTAGGAATCAACACTCTCGCACCTTTATGAATGGTTGGCAGGAAGTCGTCAACAAACACCTCTGCTACATAGGCAGATGGGACAAAATCTACTTTAAGCCCTTTGTCAACCAGAACCTGCTTCGTCTTCTTACCAATCACAGCGATCTTCGGTAACAGGCGTTTATCAGCTTTAAAAAACGAGAAAAATGTCTCAACGGTTGTGTTGCTAGTGAAAATGATCCAGTCATATGTATCAATAGCCTCCAAGATCTCTTGAAGGCGTTTGTTGGATTGAATCGGTCTAAAAGCGATTAACGGGATTTCAACGGGAGTCCCTCCGTACCTTTCAATCAGCTCAGAAAAAGATTTAGCTTGATTTTCCCCTCTGGGAACTAGCACTTTTTTTTCAAGCAAAGGCAATGATTTTAGCATTTCCCCTCAAGCTCTCGCACAACTTTTTCAATCAGGGCTTTTGCTCCTTTTTCGATTAAAAGGTCGGCGGCTTGATTGCCAAGCTCTTCGGGATGATGCCCTCTTAATTCCTCTTTAAAAATTTCCTTTCCTTCAGGTGATGCTACTAGTACATTTAGGACGATTTCATCATTTTCTTCCACATAGGCAAAACCAGCGATCGGAACTTGGCAGCCACCCTCCATTTTTTGCAGGAAGGCTCGCTCTGCTCGTACAGCTCTTTCCGTTTTCTTGCAGGTGAATTTTTCAAACAAGTCTAGTAGCTCTTTATCATCTGCACGACACTCAATTGATAATGCCCCTTGGCCAACTGCAGGGATACATGTATCCGTATCCAAGAATTCAGTGACTACCTCTGATGCCCAACCAAGACGGGAAAGTCCTGCAGCTGCTAAAATAATCGCATCATATTCTTCCGTTTCAAGCTTGGCTAAACGAGTATCCACGTTGCCGCGAATCCATTTAATTTCAAGATCAGGGCGTTTCGCTAATAACTGGGCACTGCGGCGCAGACTGCTTGTCCCGATAATGGCACCCGGCTTTAACTCATTTAACTTAACATGGTCACGTGAAATAAGGGCATCACGGTGATCTTCCCGGAAAGGAATACAACCTATTGTCAGCCCCTCAGGTAAAACAGCTGGCATATCCTTCATGCTATGAACAGCCATATCAATCTCTTTATTCAGCATCGCCTGTTCAATTTCTTTTACAAATAATCCTTTTCCGCCAACTTTAGAAAGTGTGACATCCAGGATTTTATCACCTTTTGTCACGATTTCCTTCACTTCAAACTCGAAGGAAGGGTCTAATTTCTTAAGTTGATCAATCACCCAGTTTGTCTGTGTCAATGCCAGTTTGCTACGTCTTGAACCTACGATAATTTTTCGCATGATTGCCTCCTATGTTATGAATACCACAAATGAAAAGATGACAAACGTCCAAATAAGAAGAAATTGATTAATACGATTAAAAATGATGCAGCGTTCCAGATGGCCAATTTCTTACCTGATACATTTTTTACAATTCTTAAATATAAAAGCGTACTATACGCTGCTAACAATAAAAAGGAACCAATAATTTTCATGTCATACCACGGCATTCCCGGGAGTTTAAGGAAGGCCCATTGCAGCCCTAATATCAAACTCAAAAGCAGCATCGGGATACCGATTACGGCCATTATGTAAGATAGTCTTTCAAGCTGTTCCAAATCCGCCAGCCTTATTAATCTAGTTCCCCATTTCTTTCTTTTCAATAAATCATATTGAAGCAAATACAGAACAGAGAAGCCAAACGAAAGAGAAAAAGCCCCATATGAAAGAATGGCCATTGTTATATGGATCAACAGCAATTCAGACACAAGTCGATTAGCCATGATATAGGAATGATACTGCATAGGAGCAAAGGTATGAATCGCCATGACTGTAAAGCCAAGGATATTTGTGAAAAAAACGATGAAATCTACTCGTAAAAAATGATTTATTCCAATTGATAATGTTACTAAAACCCAAGCATAAAAATAGAGTCCCTCAAAAATAGTAAGAACAGGGAACCTGCCTGTTTTGCTCATGAAGATAATCAAAAAAGCCGTCTGCAAAATCCATACAAATGCAAGTAACCAGAAGGCAATTCGGTTTGCCTTCCGGTTATGGTGAATGAAGTCGAAAAAATATAACAACACACTGAAGGCATAAAGAACAACTGTCAGCTCATGAAGCCTTGTCATAAAGACATTGAACATAGCACTTCTCCTTATGACTGGAAAGAAGCCTGTGGTTTATGAACCGGTATTTTATTGGTTTCGGCTGCTTTCAATTGTTGTTCTTGGACTAGCTCTTCAATATTAAATATCTTCACAAAGAGATCCATCGCTTGTTCAGCATCAGGTCTTGCAGCCATTTCTTTAGCCTGTAAAATCGGATCCTTTAGAAGTTGGTTGATAATACTCTTTGTGTGTTTATTTAGTACTTTAACATCCCGCTCTGTCAGATTAGGCAGCTTCCGTTCCAAGCTAACCATTGTTTCAGCTTGAATAGCCAGTGCTTTTTCTCTTAAAGCAGAAATAACAGGAATGACACCGAGCATGCCAAGCCATTGTTTAAAGTCGACGATTTCTTTCTCAATCATGAGCATGATTTTTTCAGCAGCTTTTTTACGTTCCTGCAGATTTGCTTCTACTATTCCTTCTAAATCATCTATGTCATACAAAAATACATTTTCAAGCTCCGCAATTTTCGGATCCAAGTCACGTGGAACTGCAATATCAACCATGAATAACGGTTTTCCTCTGCGCATTTTTTCCACTTTTGCAATCATTTCTTTGGAAATCACGAAATCCTTAGCACCTGTAGAACTAATGAGAATATCCGCTTCTACAAGAGCTTGTTGTAGTTCATCGATTGTTCTGGCATCTCCATTAAACCGGCCAGCAAGAACTTTCGCTTTATCATAAGTACGGTTAATGACCGTTACTTGTTTTACACCATTGCCATGCAGGTTTTGTACAGCTAATTCACCCATTTTCCCTGCACCGAAAATTAACACGTGTTTATTGGCTAAAGAACCAAAAATCTTCTTTGCCAATTCAACAGCAGCATAGCTGACTGAGACGGCATTTGCACCAATTTCCGTTTCAGAATGTGCACGCTTAGCCAAGGTGATGGCTTGTTTAAATAGATGGTTAAACACAGACCCGGTCGTTTCATGTTCTTGAGCCAACATAAAGCTAGTTCGAACCTGTCCAAGAATTTGCGTTTCTCCAAGGACCATTGAATTGAGGCCACAAGTAACATTAAATAGATGTTCAACCGCTCCATCCTCTTCGTATATAAATAAAAACGGTGAAAATTCGGATTGCTCCAAACCAAACCATTCTGAAAGAAATTCTTTTATATAGTACCGCCCTGTATGCAGTTGATCCACAACAGCATAAATTTCCGTACGATTGCAAGTAGACAGGATGATATTTTCAAGAATGCTTTTCTTGTTGCTTAAAGTTTTAATGGCATCCTCTAAGTCGGTTTCATTAAATGTCAACCGCTCACGGATTTCCACAGGGGCAGTTCTATAGTTAAGACCGATCACTAAAATATGCATGTTATCCGGACACCCCCAAATTAACATAACAGCAGTATTAACTAGTTTGATTATATCATGAACAATTTCGACAAATACTGGAAAATGTGAACATAAAACGAAACTATGTGTTAATATATTTAGCGTAAATGCCTATTAAATAAAGGACAAAACGCCTATTGCTGTATAATTTATAATAATAGTTCTTCCTAATGTACAGTATCAAAAAAAACGACAAGATTCAAGTAAACCTTACTGGAAGTGGTGTAAGTCATGAAAAATCAACGAATGTTCCCTGGAGTCATCCTAATCGGATTTGGTGTCTATTATTTACTTCAACAAGCAGGCATCACATTATTTCAATCCTTTTTTACCTGGTCAACCTTATTAATCATTATCGGTTTCGCATTTTTATGTCAGGGATTTGTGGCTAATGATCATGAAGCTATCCTTCCTGGAGTAATTATGACTGGGTTTGGACTGCATGATCAATTAGTCAATCATGTTTCTTTTTGGCCGCAAAATACGATAGGAGTGTTGATGCTGCTCCTTTCCATCGGATTCTTTTTGCGCTATCAAAAAACTAGTAACGGTTTATCTCAAGCGTTCCTCTTCCTGACTATAGCAGTGTTCCTACTCTTTTATGACACAATTGCAAGATACCTTGGACAATTACAAAATGGTATGAACATCGTATGGAAATTTTGGCCCGCTCTGTTAATAGTAGTTGGTCTATATTTTCTCTTAAAAAGAAAAAAATAAACGCTTGGCATCTTTATTTTGCCAAGCGTTTATCCTTATTATATATAACTCTCTATTACGGACCAAGCCTTATCTTTTCCCTCACCAGTCTCCGATGAAAAAACAATGATTTGGTCATTTGGATCAAGATCCAGTGTTTCTTTCGTCACTTTTAAATGCTTTTGCCATTTCCCTTTAGGAATCTTATCCGCTTTTGTTGCAATAACAATGCAGGGAATTTCATAATGCTTTAAAAAGTCATACATCATCACATCATCTTCGGTAGGCGGATGGCGTAAATCAACGATTAACACACATGATTTCAATTGTTCACGGGTCGTAAAATAGGTTTCAATCATTTTTCCCCATGCTGCCCGCTCCGTCTTGGAAACTTTGGCATACCCATAACCAGGAACATCAACGAAAAATAATTCCTCATTAATCAGAAAAAAGTTCAAGGTTTGTGTCTTGCCAGGCTTAGAGGAAATCCGTGCTAAGCCTTTTCGATTCAACATCTTATTGATAAATGAGGATTTTCCTACATTTGAACGGCCGGCAAGTGCAAACTCCGGCAGATTTGAATCGGGATATTGTTCCGGCTTTACAGCACTAATAATAATCTCGGAACTGATAACCTTCATCGTGATCCCCCTTCTAAAAGAGCATGCTTCAATACCTCATCCACATGCGAAACGGGAACAAACTCAAGTTCATTTCGTACACTTTCAGGTATATCATCAATATCTTTTTCATTATCTTTTGGTAAAATAACTTTTGTTAATCCTGCACGATGAGCGCTCAGGGATTTTTCCTTCAATCCACCAATCGGAAGGACACGGCCGCGCAACGTGATTTCACCCGTCATTCCTACCTCTCGGCGAATCGCTTTTCCTGTTAACGCTGAAACAAGTGCGGTTGCAATTGTAATCCCAGCAGAAGGTCCATCTTTTGGAACAGCTCCTTCTGGTACATGAATATGAATATCATATTTTTCATGGAAATCTGTTTCTATACCAAGCTCTTCTGCTTTGGAGCGAACATAACTAAAGGCCGCCTGTGCTGATTCCTTCATGACATCGCCCAATTTTCCTGTTAAAACCAACTTACCTTTCCCAGGAGCCAGGGAAACTTCAATTTGCAGAGTATCGCCACCAACTGTTGTATACGCGAGTCCTGTAGCTACACCAATCTGATCTTCCGTTTCAGCCTGACCATATCGGAACCGTGGCTTACCTAAAAATTCTTCCACGTTTTTATCTGTCACCACTACCCGCTTCTTTTCACCCGAAACAATAATTTTCGCTGTTTTTCGGCAAAGCGTAGCCATTTGTCTTTCAAGACTGCGGACCCCTGCTTCACGTGTATAATAACGAACTGTTTTTAAAATCGCATCATCCCGTACTTGAAGAGTACTCTTGGATAGACCGTTTTCCTTAATTTGTTTCGGCAGCAAATGATCCCTTGTGATATGAACCTTTTCCATTTCCGTATAACCGGCTATAGAAATAACTTCCATTCGGTCTAACAACGGTCCTGGGATGGTAGCCAGACTGTTAGCAGTAGCAATAAACATGACCTTCGATAAGTCATACGTTTCTTCAATGTAATGATCACTAAAATTATGATTTTGTTCAGGATCCAAAACCTCTAAAAGAGCGGAAGATGGGTCACCGCGAAAATCACTGGACATTTTATCAATTTCATCCAATAAGAATACCGGATTAATCGTTCCAGCCTTTTTCATTCCTTGAATAATACGACCAGGCATCGCTCCGACATAGGTTCTACGATGGCCTCGAATTTCAGATTCATCGCGAACGCCGCCTAGTGAAACACGGACAAAATGACGATTTAGCGAAGTCGCAATCGAACGGGCAAGACTTGTTTTCCCAACCCCTGGAGGACCGGCAAGGCAAAGGATCGGACCTTTAAGTGAATTGGTAAGCTTTTGTACAGCTAAATATTCCAGAACTCGTTCCTTTACTTTTTCAAGACCGTAATGATCCTGATTTAAGATCTTTTCAGCACGAAGAATGTCAATGTCATCCTCTGTTTTCTTGGACCAAGGCAACGAAATTAACCATTCAATATAGTTGCGAATGACAGCACTTTCTGCAGAGCTTGATGGAACCTTTTCATAACGGTCAAGCTCTTTCATGGCTGCTTGATGAACATGCTCAGGCATGCCAGCTTCTTCCACTTTCTTGGTCAACTCAGCAATTTCTCCTGTTTTCCCTTCTTTGTCCCCTAATTCCTTTTGAATGGCTTTCATTTGCTCGCGTAGATAGTATTCCTTTTGGGTTCTTTCCATTGAACGTTTTACACGCTGCCCAATCTTCTTTTCAAGATTTAACACTTCTTTTTCATTATAAATGATATCGATAACACGGTTCATCCGCTGTTTAATATCAATCGTTTCAAGGATTTCCTGCTTATCCTTTAGCCTGATTGGTAAGTGGGAGGCTATCAAATCAGCCATTCTTCCCGGTTCCTCGATGTCTGACACAGTCGCAAAAGTTTCTGCTGAAATCTTTTTCGATAGCTTTATGTATTGTTCAAAATAGTCAAGCATAGTTCTCATTAATGCTTGATCTTCTACATCCTTCGATTCTTCATCCTCATATGTGATGATGTTGACGGAATAATAGTCCTCTTCCTCATGAAAAGTCTCAATTTCCGCCCTGTTTAATCCCTCAACTAACACCCTGATAGTCCCGTTAGGAAGCTTCAGCATTTGCTTCACCTTCGTTAGGGTCCCATATTTGTATAAATCATCCTCGGAAGGTTCGTCAATGGATACATCTTTTTGTGTGGTTAAAAAAATCAGATGGTCATCTACCATTGCTTTTTCGAGTGCCTGCACTGACATTTCCCGGCCTACATCTAAATGTAGGACCATTGTCGGATATACCAGTAATCCCCGAAGCGGCAGGAGGGGGACGATCAGTTCGTTCTTCTTCGCCAAAATACTGCACCTCCATCATAAAAACAATAATTTCAATCAATTTCAGTAAAAAGGTCCTTTGTACAAATTCTATCTTATTTATTTTTAAGTGTCTATTTTATCATTCCCAAACAATAAAAATTACTTCGTATTCGATATATTGGAAATCTTTTTAATGGCAAAAATGAAAAACTCCGGTTTGCCAGGTTTACAAACCGAAGTGGGTTTCGCAGATTAAATCGATTCTTTTTTCGATAATTCAATGGAAGCCGGTATAACATGATTGATGTTCAAGTTATTAACAAGAGCGAGATCAAAAACCTCATGTAAATGTGAAACCGGAACAATCCTGATCCCATCAATTTCGTTTAAAATAGATTGCATGTTTTCCTCAGGAATAATCACGGTTTTGGCACCAGCCTTTTTGGCTGCTTTCACTTTTGGATAGACCCCGCCAATTGGTTTAACGTTTCCGTGAATACTTATTTCCCCAGTCATCGCGACGGTATTATCAATGGGAATCTTATAGATAGCTGAGTAAATTCCTGTTGCCATGGCGATTCCGGCAGATGGTCCGTCAATTGGCACTCCACCAGGGAAATTGACGTGAATATCATAATCATTTGCTGGTACACCCATTGATCGCAGAACAGTTATGACATTTTCAATAGATCCTTTGGCCATGCTTTTCCGGCGAATCGATTTACCTTGTCCGCCAATACTTTCTTCCTCAACAATTCCAGTAATATTTATCGTCCCTTTATCTTTTGCAGGGATGACCGTAACTTCGATTTCCAGTAAGGCACCTGAATTCGGACCGTAAACAGCTAATCCATTTACAAGACCGATTTTAGCTGCTTCATAAATCATTCGTTCCATTCTAGGTGACAACTGACTTGAATGAATGACCCATTCAATATCTTCATCCTTGATATAATTTCGATCCTCTGTAATAGCCAATCCTGCAGCAATTTGAATCATATTAACCGTTTCACGGCCGTTTCTTGCATATGTAGATAAAGTACTTACCCCTGAATCGTTTAATCTCATATTGACTTTGTCCGCCGCTTTTTTGGCAACTTCCACGATTTCTTCCTGGTTTAAATCACGAAAGAAAACCTCCATACAGCGTGACCGTATAGCAGGTGGAATTTCACTCGGCGTTCTTGTCGTTGCTCCAATTAGCCGAAAATCTGCTGGCAGGCCGTTTTTAAAAATATCATGAATATGAGATGGGATTTGGTTATTCTCTTCATGATAATAGGCACTTTCTAAAAACACCTTGCGATCCTCCAAAACCTTTAAAAGCTTATTCATTTGAATCGGATGCAATTCACCGATTTCATCAATAAATAGAACACCGCCATGGGCATTGGTTACTGCCCCTTGCTTCGGCTGGGGAATTCCTGCTTGTCCCATAGCACCCGCCCCCTGATAGATAGGATCATGAACCGAACCAATTAAGGGATCCGCGATACCTCTTTCATCAAAACGGGCTGTCGTTGCATCTAATTCAATAAAAACAGATTCTTTTTTAAAGGGAGATTTCGAATTCTTTTTCGCCTCTTCCAGAACTAATCTCGCAGCTGCCGTTTTACCAACTCCTGGTGGTCCGTAAATAATCACATGCTGTGGATTGGGTCCACATAAGGCTGCCTTTAACGATTTGATCCCATCCTCCTGACCTACAATATCGTTAAAACTTGTAGGACGAACTTTTTCAGATAATGGTTCTGTTAATGAGATCGACCTCATTTTGCGAAGCTGTTCCATTTCTTTACGAGATTCCCGATCAATCGATACCTTTTGTGTCCGTTGATTTTTAAGCAAATTCCAAAAATATAGACCAATGATAATCCCAAAGAATAACTGTATAAATAAAGCAATCCCCGTCCAACTCATTTTTTTCCCTCCTGCACCAAAATAACTATTAAGATATTAATAAGTATTTCCTGCGTGAAGGGAGAATAAACACAAAATGTTTGAAACTGCTATACCAGAGGTTACTTCTTTTCTAAAAAACAAAAGACCCGGTTGATTCCGGGTCTAACATGTTTTATGCAGATTTTTCTTCTTTTACAATGGTTCCATCCTCAAGGACAAGTTTAGGAACACTATTACTAATCACCGTTTCCTTGGTAATGATACATTTCGAAATATCATCACGTGATGGAAGATCAAACATAACATCTAACATAATTCCTTCGATAATGGAACGCAAACCACGGGCACCTGTTTTCCGTTCAATTGCTTTTTTGGCAATTTCAGATAAGGCATCTGGTTCAAATTCTAATTCAACATTATCAATTTCAAGCATTTTTTGATACTGCTTTACGAGAGCATTTTTTGGCTTCGTTAAAATTTCAATCAATGCAGCTTCATCTAATTGCTCAAGGCTAGCAATAACTGGTAAACGACCGATAAATTCCGGAATGAGTCCAAATCTTAACAGGTCCTCTGGAAGTACCTTCGAAAGAAGCTCTTTTTGGCTGATGTCCTGTTGTTTTTGGTCTGCACCGAAACCAATGACCTTTTGACCTAAGCGACGCTTAATGATTGGCTCGATTCCGTCAAAAGCACCACCACAAATAAATAAGATATTAGTCGTATCAATTTGAATAAATTCTTGATGTGGATGCTTTCTTCCTCCCTGTGGAGGAACGCTGGCCACGGTACCTTCAAGAATTTTTAATAATGCTTGCTGAACACCTTCCCCAGAGACATCTCTTGTAATGGAAGGATTCTCTGATTTACGGGCAATTTTATCAATTTCATCGATATAGATAATGCCTTTTTCTGCCTTTTCTACATCATAATCTGCTGCTTGGATTAATTTCAATAAAATGTTTTCAACATCTTCACCAACATAACCAGCTTCTGTAAGTGATGTAGCATCCGCAATCGCAAAAGGTACATTTAAGATTCGCGCCAATGTTTGCGCTAGGAGTGTTTTACCACTTCCTGTAGGTCCAATCATACAAATATTACTTTTAGAAAGCTCAACATCATCAATTTTGCTATTGGAATTAATCCGCTTATAGTGGTTATACACGGCAACGGATAACGCCTTCTTCGCTTTGTCTTGACCGATTACATATTCGTCTAAAATTTCACAAATTTCCTTTGGTTTCGGAACATCTTTAAATTCTACTTCTTCTTCAGTTCCTAATTCTTCCTCAACAATTTCTGTGCAAAGCTCGATACATTCGTCACAAATATAAACTCCCGGTCCGGCTACCAGCTTGCGCACTTGATCCTGAGTCTTACCACAGAATGAACACTTTAACTGTCCTTTTTCATCATTAAATTTAAACAACCTTATCACCCCTTAAAACATCTATAAAACTGTATTCGGAATCTCAAGAATCATCCAAACAAAAATCTGAATTTTCATTCCTTATTTAATGTATGTATTTTGCATTGTAACACATTTGCTAAACGGACTGGAAATAAAACGCTTTATTCCATTATGTTTTTTATTTTGTTTGGATTATTCAAGCAAAACTTATGTACTCCTACATCATTTCCAAATTTAATGAAAATAAATCTTGGAGTTCGTCCGTTTATAAAAAGGTTACCCTCTACTTATTATAATATGTAATTGAAAAATTGTATAAAAATAAGGAGCATTACTACAAAGGGAAGTATAAATTCAGAAGAAATTTATACTTCCCTTTTAGTTAAAAGCAAGGCACGATCCAAATCGTGCCTTGTAAAATGACTATTATTTTTTGTTTTCTACAAGGAAGTCTACAGCTTTTTTAAGCTGAAGATCATCTTTAATACCTTCTACGCCGCCAAGAGCTTTTTTGATGTTTTCAACTGACATGTTATACATTTCAGCCATTTTAGCAAGCTCTGCATTAACATCTTCTTCTGTTGCTTCAAGATTTTCTGCTTTAGCAATTGCTTCTAATGTTAAGTTAACTTTCACACGCTTCTCTGCTTCTTCCTTCATTTGCTCACGAAGTGCTGCTTCGTCTTGGCCAGAGAATTGGAAGTATAACTCAAGATTCATACCTTGCATTTGCAGGCGTTGTTCAAATTCTTGAAGCATGCGGTTTACTTCGCTTTCAACCATAACTTCTGGAATTTCTACTTCTGCATTTTCAGCCGCTTTTTCAACGACAGAATCACGGACATGATGCTCAGCCTCATGCTTTTTGCTGTCTTCTAAGCGCGTTTTGATTTTTTCTTTTAAAGCATCTAATGTTTCAACTTCATCATCAGCATCTTTTGCAAACTCATCATCTAATGTAGGAAGTTCTTTACCTTTGATTTCGTGAACAGTTACTTTGAAAACTGCTGGTTTGCCTGCAAGCTCTGCAGCATGATATTCTTCAGGGAATGTCACTTCAACATCCTTTGATTCACCAGTTGCTACACCTACTAATTGCTCTTCAAAACCAGGAATGAAAGAGCCTGTTCCTAATTCAAGAGAGTAATTTTCAGCTTTGCCGCCTTCAAATGCTTCGCCATCTACAAAGCCTTCGAAATCAATCACAACAGTATCACCGTTTTCAGCAGTTCCTTCTTCTTTTACAACAAGTTCTGCATGGCGGCTTTGAAGTGCTTCAAGTTCTTTTTGAACATCTTCATCAGTTACATTTGTATCTAATGCTTCAACTTCAATACCTTTATATTCACCTAATTTTACTTCAGGCTTAACTTGTACTGTAGCTTTGAAAGTGAAGTCTTTGTCCTTGCCCATTTGCTCAAGATCAAAGTCAACATCTTCAGGCTGAGCAATTGGCTCGATTCCAATTTCATCAATTGCACTCATGTATGCATTTGGAAAAATGAAATCTAAAGCATCTTGATAAAGAGCTTCTACACCAAAGCGCTTTTCAAATAATGAACGAGGCATTTTACCTTTACGGAAGCCAGGCACATTGATTTGTTTAACTACTTTTTTGAATGCTGAGTCTAAACCTTCGTTTACCTTTTCTGCAGGTACATCAATGGTAAGGACACCGCGGTTTCCTTCTAACTTTTCCCATTTAGCTGTCATTCTTATTTCCCTCCAACATCTATTCTCATTTCATTTGTTACGAATTAGCTTAGGATCTTGTCCAACAATATCCGTTTTAATGTAAAATAGTTTTTTACACAATGCAACCCCTACATTATACCATAGGATTTCTGCGTTTCAACAGTTATCCCTATATATTAGGATAAGAAATTTTCTCAATTCGTTCTATTTGTTCAGTTGCAGCTTCAATTTCAAGTGGTAATGCATGGTAAAGTTCAGCCAGTTGGCGGACTTCCGTTTCCATTCCAAGGTATTGTTGTCCCAATTGGTGAAAGGCTGCTGCCCAAGCCGTTTCGTTTTCAGGGTTTAATTCGAACGGATAGCTGATAAAAAATATTCTTTTTACTAGAGCTGTAATATTCTCCAGCAGCATTGGATCATGGCTTTCTAAATTCTTTGCCAACTCCTCAAGAATTTTCTTCTCTTTTGGCTGCTCCCTTACTTCAGGAAGTTGTGCCGGATTCACTATTTTTTGAATTGACATTTTCTTGAGAGTGATTTCTTTATTGATTTCTTGTTCTTTTAAAATGGTTAACAGGATGGTCTTAAGAAAGGGGTTTCCTGATTCTGACTCAAGATATTCCTCTATTTCTTCTATGTAGGTCCGAATATTCTTGTCGCTTAAACTGGAAATAAGCAACATTTGTTCATTTAAATCCGTAATAGAAAATAAATTTAATCTTAGAGGCGCTTCCTCCACCTGTTCAACATCTTCCTCCATCATAGGGTTACGTTGATCAGCCATCTTTTTACTAAATTGCAGGATAGTTAAAAAATGGTCGTATTGCTCTGATGGTATTTCCTTTTCATCAAAAAGTGCCTCAATGGTCGAGACAATCTCCTGATATTCATGGAGTTGAATCAAAACGGTTAGATAGAGATCGACCATCTGAAAATAATCACCGATACCTTTATGAAGCAGTTCCTTTGCTAGAATCTTGGCTTGTTCAAAAGCACTCGCTTCAAAGTAAGCCAGTACCAGTCCAATTAAGATATCGTCATGATCTGGGTCGAGTTCTCTTGCCTCCTCCAAGAAGGAAATGGCCTCGTTATATTTTTTATTTTGAAGACTTTCCAAACCCTTATCTTTCAATCTTTCTTCAACACCGGGAAAGAAAATCACATTGTCTTTTCGCTTAATCCGCTCCCGCTTTTTCATAAAAAATACCGCCTTCGGATTGTAGTTGAAACATAGTGTAGCATAATTTGGGGATAAAAAAAACTCACCCTGAAAAGGTGAGTAATATTTGGTATGTAGTATGGCGTCCCAGGAGGGATTCGAACCCCCGACACACGGCTTAGAAGGCCGTTGCTCTATCCTGCTGAGCTACTGGGACATATTAAGTTTCAAGGACAATGTTTATTATATTATCCTAATATCAGAAAGTCAACAGATTATTTTATATTTTTTTATTTTGGTTATTTAGAGCTTTAAGTGATGGTGAATGTAATATTGATTATTTTAGATAGATACCTTCTATATCACTGAATTTTTTATTCCTACATGATTTTGGGAACATAGAACCTCTCTATGTGACCTTTTTTCCATACCCTCATATTTCCAGGATCATAGAACCCCAAATAACTCCTATTTAAAAAAACAAAAGGGGGAATTTGCTCCCCCAAAATTATATTCAAACTGCAAATTCCCTAGCCAGACCAGCAATTTCCCTGCCATTCAGTTCAAAAATACTCATCTTAATAGTATCTTCCTGTAAATCCAACACGACATAAGTCTTTTCCATTCTTCCTCGTGGCAGTCTGATGCTACCAGGATTCAGGAAAAGTGTTCCATTCAAAACCTCAGCCCCTAATTCATGAGAATGTCCGAAGCAGACAATTTGTGCACCTACTTCTTCTGCTTTGTATTTGAGATTCATTAATGAGGACTTTACGGAATAGTGGTGGCCGTGGGTGATAAATATCTTTCTGCCAGCCACACTGGTCATTAATTCATCTGGAAACCCCCCAAAGTCACAATTTCCAGCTACAGTAAAATAACCTGAAATTGCTTTATTCTCGGGCATTAATTGGGAGTCACCGCAATGGATCATCACATCTACTTCACCAAGATGTCTTTCTCTTATTTCCTCCAGTTCCTTGGTCAAACCGTGACTGTCACTTACAACTAATATTTTGCTCATGACTGCCCAGCTCTTTCCAAAATAGAATCCAATGAGGAATTCAATTTTTTTAAGGCATTGGCACGGTGGCTGATTTTGTTCTTTTCATCAGATGTCAGCTCAGCCATGGCCACCCCTTTATCGGGAACAAAGAAGATTGGGTCATAACCGAAACCATTTGTTCCTCTTGGCTCGTCCAAAATTCTGCCTTCGCAGGTACCTGACACCGTAAAGGTATCTTGCCCCGGAATAGCCACCGCCAAAGCACAATAGAATCGTGCTGTTCTTTTCTCTTCTGGCACCCCGTTTAGTTCGGCCAGCACCTTTAGAAGATTACTTTGGTCATTTTTCATTTCTCCGGCATAGCGGGCGGAGTAGATGCCTGGTCTTCCTTCCAATGCGTCAACCATTAGTCCGGAGTCATCACCAATGACCATTTTGTTTAAAACTGTTGAAACTGCCTCGGCCTTTAACGTTGCATTTTCTTCAAATGTAGTGCCCGTTTCTTCTACTTCCGGAATTTCCGGAAAGTCCAATAATGTTAGCACTCGCATTCCTCTTGATGCAAAAATTTCTTCAAACTCCTTTGCCTTCCCACGGTTTTTTGTAGCAATAATGACTTCCTTCATACCGATCTCCTCTTATTTATTTCTTCTAGCGTCAATTTTTTTCGAAATTTCTTCGCCTAGTGCAGCCTTTTGATGCTCAAATAGTTCCATTAATCCACCTTGTGCTGCGTTCAATAATCCATGGAGCTGGTCATATGAAAAGGTTGCTTCTTCCCCGGTTCCTTGCAGTTCGACAAATTCACCGCTACCAGTCATAACAACATTCATATCGACATTGGCTTTGGAATCTTCATCGTAATTCAGATCAAGTACGGTTTGCCCATCCTGAAGAATCCCTACGCTGGTTGCAGCGAGATAGTCTGTAATTGGAAATTTCGCTATTGATTTTTTCTCAACCAGTCGATTAATAGCGATAGCCAATGCTACAAACGCCCCAGTGATTGAAGCGGTTCGTGTGCCTCCGTCTGCCTGGATGACATCACAATCAATCCAAACCGTCCGCTCACCAATGGCGCTTAGGTCAACGATCGCACGTAAGGCACGACCAATCAATCGTTGAATTTCCATTGTCCGACCGGTAACTTTTCCTTTTGATGATTCTCGAATATTTCTTGTTGTTGTTGCTCTTGGGAGCATCGAATATTCAGCGGTGATCCACCCTTTTCCTTCCCCTCTCATAAATGGCGGGACCTTATCCTCGATACTTGCTGTACAAATTACTTTTGTATTCCCTACTGAAATTAATACGGAACCTTCCGGATGCATTAAGTAATTGGTTTCAATATGTATAGGTCTTAATTGCAATGGCTCTCTTTTATCAATACGCACGATGAATCCTCCTTCTAAATGCAACGATGGCTTTTCTCAAATAAGAAAGAGGCGGCCTTTAAGCCAACCCCTTTTAAGTGTCACTATATAGTATAACAAAAATCCTTTTTTAAAAACTACCTGTATTGACTTTTTCTGGACGAGTTACTGGCTCAGTTAGTTTTTTACCCTGGTCGTTCTTTAAATTTGCTTTGCCGTTGACCTCTACAGCTACTTTATCTACACCCTTTTGCTCAGTTAAAGATAGAACGAGAGTATCTAATAGATGTTGAGAAATTACATTTTCTCCGAAGCTGCCATATATATTTTTATTAAAGTTTAACGTCACAGTACCATTTTGATACTTTGGGGCACTTTTCAGTTTTACATCTGACATGAATTCAGATACTAGATTTGATTTTTCACTTGGCCCTTTAATTAATTCATTAACTGCGGCCACAACTGGATCCTTTTCACTCGCGCTAATCCGCTTTGTTACTGGAACATAGTAATAAGATCCTTCTTCTCCGCCAATGTAATAAACAGTGATAGGTTTTGTATTCGAAATATCAACAACATCGTCGGTATCTATGTTTATTCCGGACGCCCTTGAAAGATTTTGGCTAATCGGTGTGCCATTTACCGGCATCTCCGTTAATTCATGCCCATTCATTTTAAGCTTTACTGTTTTAACACCATCAAATTGAGTCATGGTCCAAGTCACGGATTGCAAAATCTTCATTTCATCAGCAGGCTGATAGTTTTTAAATTCTTTTGAAAAATTAACAGTAGCTACGCTGTCTTTTATATCAACGGAGGCCTCGGTATCTTCAGGTAATACTGCTCTAAAATCATTTGGGAGCATATCCGTCACTGGGCCATTTACGACTAGGTATTCCAGTGCTTGTTTTGCAACAGAAGTTGTTTTTGGTAGGTTCATGGTTTGCGGAACGACATATCCATTTTTATCAATAAGGTAAAGCTCTGTTTTAACAGCATTTTCTGCCGTTTCTTTATTTTTCTTCGATTCTTTGCTGGTTCCTTTGTCGACGACGGTTACCGTTTTCGGCGGATCAATTTTCTTTGTTGCCTCGTTCCCAAACAAGCCACAGCCTGAAAGCAGTAAAGTGGACGTAAGCACCGCCAAACCAAGGAATTTTGCTTTATTTTTAAACATATTTTTCCCCCCAAAGACAGTTTGTACTATTATGTATACGAGCCTATGATTAAATTAGACCGTCTTTCGCGAGAAAAATAGGACAATATCTAAAAATTTTTTAAAAAACGGCACTACCCTGAAATAACTGTGGATAACTTTACTTTAGCAGTTATTTCATTTATTGATGTGCAAATTTTTACATGGATGTCTGTTAATCTTGTCTGTTGATTTCCGCTTCAGGTGCAAGCGGTTCGTGGGCGTTTCGGCGAGCCTACTCGGCGCTTGCGCCTGCGGGGTCACTCCAGAACCGTCCCTCCCACAGGACGTTGATTTTCTTCCTAGAATTCGCCCACGCACGAAGGAAATGCGTTAGCATTTTCGAGGAGTCTTCGCACCTTCCGCTCCAATCAACAGAGTGTAAAAAGTCAACACTGTTCTTTAACACAGCCTATAAAAAAAGAGCCCCATAAAATAAATGAGCCCTACTTTACAGTGTTATCTTTTTGACATTCTCAATCGGTGTTTCCAGCCATTGCGAAGCGATCTTTGAAAAGATCCTCGTGGAACCTGTTGTATAAAATTCGTGTTCTACCTCTTCCAATCCGGGATCGAGCATTCCATTATATTGCAAAATTGCGCTAATTTCCCGAGCAGTTTCATCTCCTGAACTAATAACATTGACCTTATCACCCATGACTTCTTTTATGAGTGGTTCTAGCAACGGATAATGTGTACAGCCAAGAATGAGTGTATCTAAGTTTTGATCCACTAATGGTTTTAAGGATTCAATGACAATTTTTTCAGCAATCGGCCCGTTGAGTTCATTGCTTTCAACTAAGGGAACAAATTTGGGACACGAGTGCCCCGTAACAAAAAGCTTACTATTAAGTGATTTCAAAGCAACTTCATAGGCGCCGCTTTTTATGGTAACATCCGTTCCAATTACACCGACCCTGTAATTTTTCGTCCTTTTAATAGCTGCACGCGCCCCAGGGTTAATAACGCCAAGGACTGGGATGGAAAGCTCCCGTCGAATGTCATCCAGTGCTGCAGCTGTTGCCGTATTACAGGCAATCACCAGCATTTTTATATTCTTTTTCAATAAAAATCTAGTTAATTCCCAAGTGAATTTTTTAACTTCTTTGGTCGTTCTGGGTCCGTATGGGCATCGTAATGTATCGCCTAAATAGATAATTTTTTCATTAGGCAGCTGCCTTATGACTTCTTTGGCAACCGTTAACCCTCCTACACCAGAATCTATGACACCAATCGCTTGCTTCAAAACTCTCGCCCCATTTATCGCATTTCTTGATGCAGTTTGTCCAGATTAATTTGAAGAAGCCGGATTTCTTCACTTGTGAAATCTTTTAATACTTCTGCCAAATATACCTGGCGTTTTTTAATTACTTCATCAATGATTCGTTTTCCTTCTTCTAATAAGTGTATTCTCACTACACGTCGGTCATTTTGATCCTTCACTCGTTCAACGAGGAGATTTTTTTCCATGCGGTCCACTAAATCTGTTGTCGTACTGCATGCCAAATACATTTTATTGGAAAGCTCCCCAATTGTCATATCTCCGTCTTCAAACAGCCATTGTAAGGCTACAAATTGTGGAGGTGTAATTTTATAATTAGTAAGCAATTCTCTACCTTTTTGTTTGATAATGCCCGAAATATAACGTAGATCCTTTTCAATATTGGCAACTATGTCCCCATTTAATGTTTGAGAATGTTCGAGTTTCATTTATATACACTCCTAAAAATTAGCTTCTCCTCAGGTTTATTTCCGTTTCAACAGGTTAATACCATAAGCTTGTCCTTATTTTCTACTTTTTTCGAGAAAAATTCAAGTTGAAACTATTGTTTTCCTATGTAAATCAAGTTTATCTCCAAAAATGTATGAGCCGGCCTCCCAAATGGAAACCGGTTCAATATTGATAGTATTTTTAAAAGAGTGTTGGTAAATAAGTGATTGTGAAACTCCCTTTAAACAAAAGGATGTCGGCAAATTCAAGCGATTTTGATCTTCAATCTATTAGATAAGATATAAACCATCAAATTTCTTCCGACTTCTTTCATTATTATATATGTTTCCCTATTTAGAGCATTACATTTTGGCTGCTTGCAATTTGGCTTGTTCTAGAACTTCCTCCACATCCTAGCATGAGCCTGCTCCTTCTTCCGAAATTATTGAATAGGCTGCACAAGAATGCTATGCATTGTTAGAGCTTTGATTTCGTTTCAAAAAGAAAAAAAAGCACCTCCTATGCGTTATTTTCCTTATTAGAGCAACGTCTCGACGGTTAACTTTCGATATCTTCTGAAATTTATTGTAAGAATCAAAATAAAACACAATAAGACCTTGCCAAAAGGAAGGCCTAAATCGTATGGTAATTTCGGATCGAACCGACAACCTCTTGCCTGCCATGCCGGGACGCTTTTACCCTTTAAAATTATATAACCTTCGCAAAACACTTTAGATCATGGTTTTTCGGAGGTTGTTATTTTTCTTTGTTTTACTCCGTAGGACATAAAAATATGAAAAACGTGACCACGATGTGACCAAAGCTCGGCTATTGAACAAAAGCATCCATTTGTTGTATAAGTTTATTTTATAATTTATTTTCCCAAAAGTTTTTTTCAAAAAAATTAATTATTTCTTCTTTATAATTGTATCTATCATTGAGCTTTTGTAGTAAGTCGAGATCATGGGTATGAGTTTTTCCAGTATCGAGTACTTCTCGATACAATTCAAAATAAGGAAGTTTATTACTAATAGCGTTTTTTATTTCATTTTCTACATCATAAGAAATTTTTTTAAATCTTACCTCAGCAATCCCTCTCTCATCGATTTCAAGAATCGCATACTGTGCACGCAGGTCAGAACATAGCTTGTCCCATTTGTAAAATGGCTGTCCGATAGTACCTGGGTTAATAATCAATTGATCATTGCTACTATAGCGTAACAATTGATGATGGGTATGTGCATAAATCGCAATATCGTAATCATGCTCAAATAACTGATCAAAATTTTCCTGATTATTAGTTGGCCATAAATCTCCACCATAATTTTTATTTTGTAGATTATGACTAATACTGATTGATAGATCATTTACTTGTTTTGTTGCGTGTAATGGTAAATTCTTAATTAGATTAATATAGATTTCATTCAAATTTTCACACTGATACTGAACTAACCGAGAAACATAGATATCAGTTGCATTATCAAAATCTACCCTTTTATTCAACACGTCAAGGAAACAGTCTTCCCAGTTTCCTTTTACATACATACCAACTTTAATAGTTTCTAATATTTCAAATAAATCATTTGCCCCAGGCCCAGGCATGATTAAATCTCCTAAAAACCAATAGTCAGTGACACCTTCTTTTAAAGAATCTTCAACAACTGCTTTTAATGCACTAACATTTCCATGGACATCTGCTAGTAAAGCAATTCTATGTTTCATTTATTTTATTTTGTCCTCCCTAAAAAATAACAGTTAATTAATAATTAAAAATATAGTCCTTATTTTATCATTTAGTGGTATATTATGGAATCCATTAAGCTCGTCGCTTTTGTTGAAGAAGTTTCAATTTTATTGAACTTTATCCTAAAAATACTATTTAACAGTATAAAAAAACTAAATATTTAAAAAATAATAAAAAAAAACGGATGTGATGTGAATGAAGAAGCCAACAAATTTACTATTATCAATGATCATAGCTTTAATCCTAGTTCCAATTAACTCTTTAGCTGCAACATTGCAAAACCTACCTTCAAAGGAATCCTCGAAACAATGGGAAGTCATTGTTGGTAAAGCTGACAGCGATGACACGAAGCTTAACAAATCAACGAAGCCAGATTTATATAATGTTTATAGCCTTAACATCAAAAATATTGGTGACAAAGACATTAAAATGGTTAAAGTTGAAGCATATAGAGATGAACCTAACTCAACAACACAATACGAATTATTCACTGTTGATTATGAACATAATAGCTTGGAAAAGCCTTTTCACCATCAAAACTTTCCTTTGTACACTAAGGCAACTCAGTTAAAAGTTATTGTTACTTGGACAAAGAAAAGTGATAAAAATGACTATCCACGAAAATATAGTGAACAATTTGTTTTTCAACAATAATGTCTATTTCTAGGAGGGTGTAATCCCTCCTTTATTTTTATTTGAATCTTGTTACAAATCCTACGATTAATAAGTTTTTTTATTGAACTGATATAGATTTCAGGAATATTTGGTGGATATTTTAAATCAATACTCAAATCAAAACTGTATCAACATTTATTTTAATACACAATTATTTAACAGTGCTAATTATCTTAACTTTGCAGAATGGTGTAAAAAAGCATTTTCAATTATAGGGCTTTTTGTTATAATTAGTGTAAAATTACACCTAGGTATAAATGCCACCTTGTATATGTTAAGGGGGAATAAGAATTGAAAAAGGAGCATTTCTTTATATGGATGTTAATGATATTTGCAACTTTAATAGGCGTATATGGACAATCTTTAGCATATTTTGTGTATGAACATATCAATCTTAAAAGTCCGCCAGTATATTACTTAACCATCTTTACGGTTACTAGTGTCATTTTATACTTAGTTATTCCTTTATTAACATATTTGATGATTAGGGTAAAAAAAATTGATAAAAAATATTCTCATATATATATTTTGGGTTTTGGCATGTTAGGTATATGCGTATCTATGTGGTCAATATTTGTTTGTGTGATGTGGTGGGGCTAATTTTTTTGAAAAGAATAGTTTGAATGAACTAGTATGATTCTTAAAGAAGATGTCGTATATTTTTCACCAAATGAAGGTTTGTTAAGAAATATAATTTTTTATGGGGGGCTTTTGTTTAATACCCCCAAGTTATCAATAAGTCAAAAATATGCAAGTTCTTGTATATTTTTGGCTTTTTTATATTCAAAAGATAAACTACCATGTATTTCCTTATTGAAAAAAAAGAAGCAGTTTAGCTTAGCATAATTTTTTATTACAGAATTAACCAAATTGAGTTATTACTTATTTAATAAATTATATGAAGTAGGTGTGATAATGGATTTACTGGCTGGTTTTTAATATTCGCGGGGATTTTTACGGTTTATGATACTTTGAGAAAAATGAATAATAATACTGCAAGTTTCTTTTCAGAAAACCTACCTCTGTTCGGATATTCCAATACACCAATTCTAACCTTTATTTGTCCTTTCACATTTCCAAGCCATTCTTTTGAGTGCTCTCTTAATCGAGAGTAAAAGTTTCTTTTTGTCTTTCCAATGTAAAGGCAACGTTTCTTTACCGCCATAAACCCGGTATATTGCATAAATATTATAATTCAAAGTACTTCCTTATTATAAAATGTTTCTATGTCGTATGCCCCATACCGTCTTATTTGTACCTCAGTCAATTATTTTCCCACACTTCCCCCAACTGCTTTCCAAGAATTATTTTCCTTTTAATATAAGCTATTATATCAAAAGCTCGAATGAATTTTGCGGCAAACTCCCCTTTGTTACTGTAACATGAACCCAATTTCAACATAATTACACTAAGAGCACAAGCAAAAAGAGAACCCTTTCGAGTCCTCTAATTTACAAACACTTTATTTTCTAACCTACATGTTGGATAAAGAGGAAGCCATTCCTCTTTGTATAATAACTCTATCCTCAGTTGACTGAACATATATCTGGGTTGTAGTAACGTTGCTATGACCAAGAAGACGTGATACTGTGTAAAGATCAGTAGTCGCGAACATCGACTGGGCGTAATATCTTTTCATTGAATGGGACAAGAATCCTCACTTCGATACCAATAGCCGTTCCTGCCTTTTGAAGTACGTACAGCGGTACACCTTTACCACTAATCTTCATTACATCATCGAAAACATCTTCTTTACACCACTCTGCGAACTGGGGCATTGCGTTTCTTTTGTTCTTGATTGTTGCTTTTGAAAAGCATTAATTCTGAATGTCCAACAAATATTCCTTAATGCAATCTTTCATAAAATGCCACTCCTCAGACCATATTTATTATGTTCAAAGGGAGTTCGGCATATTTACCTATGAATCTATAAAAATCCTATTATATCAACGTTTGTACAAATGTATGAACCGGCCTCCTAAAAGGATGCCGGTCATGTTTAAAGTTCTAGCTCTCCCATTCGAAGGAGTTCTACAACTGCTTGTGAACGCCCCTTTACACCAAGCTTTTGCATGGCATTAGAAATATGGTTCCGAACTGTTTTCTCGCTGATAAAAAGTTCACTAGCGATCTCTTTGGTTGTTTTGTCTTGTACTAACAGCTCGAATACTTCTCTTTCCCGTTTGGTGAGTAATGGCTTGTGAGTATAATCATTCTCCTTCAAGTACTGTAACCCTCCTTGCCTTCGCCAGTTATGAACCGGGGGTGGGTATATATTTAGTCACCATATCATATGTGAACATGTTGCAGGTAGTGACTGTAATTATTGAAAGGATCATGTTTTTATTTCATCATATAAAAAAACCCTCTTTTCATTATAGAAAAGAAGGTTTTTGTTGTTACAATCAATCATGGTCACTGCCGAAAAAGTTTCGGAATGACTGGAAGGTCGCATCACGATTAATGGCTGCAATGGAAGTGGTAAGTGGTATTCCTTTTGGACATGCTTGAACACAGTTTTGTGAATTACCACAGCCTTGAAGACCGCCGTCTTCCATAAAGGCATTTAAACGTTCTGCCTTATTCATAGAGCCAGTTGGATGGGCATTGAACAAACGAACTTGTCCAAAAACAAATGGTCCCATGAAGTTTGATTTGCTGTTGACATTAGGACATGCCTCTAAGCAAACTCCACAAGTCATACATTTCGATAATTCGTAAGCCCATTGGCGCTTATTTTCAGCCATTCTTGGTCCAGGTCCAAGATCATAGGTTCCATCAATTGGAATCCATGCTTTAACCTTTTTCAAAGAATCGAACATTCTGCTACGGTCAATCTGAAGGTCACGGATAACCGGGAACGTACTCATTGGCTGCAGGCGAATTGGCTGCTCCAATTGGTCAACTAGAGCGGAACAAGATTGACGCGGTTTGCCATTGATGACCATTGAGCAGGCGCCACATACTTCTTCCAGACAGTTCATATCCCAAGTAATCGGGGTTGTTTCTTTTCCGTCAACAGTTACTGGATTTTTACGGATTTCCATTAAAGCAGAAATCACGTTCATATTTGGACGATACGGAACCTCAAACGTCTCCTCATAAGGGGCAGCGTCTGGAGTATCCTGACGAGTAATAATAAATTTAATAGTTTTATTTTCAGCCATTTTTCCTACTCCCCTTCCTATTAGTGCTTTTTAGTGTAATCCCGCTTCCTTGGTTGAAGCAAAGATACGTCTATATCTTCATAATGGAAAGCTGGAGCAGTCTGCGCATCAACAAATTTAGCCATTGTTGTTTTCATGAATTCCTCATCATTACGTTCAGGGAATTCCGGTTTGTAATGAGCACCACGGCTTTCATTGCGGTTGTAAGCACCAAGCGTAATAACACGAGCCAATTGAAGCATGTTTTGTAATTGACGTGTGAACGCTGCCCCCTGGTTGCTCCATTTCGCTGTATCATTAATATTGATTTTCTTATAGCGTTCTAGTAATTCTTGAATCTTTGCATCCGTTTTTAAGAGACGATCATTGTAACGAACAACTGTTACATTATCAGTCATCCATTCACCAAGCTCTTTGTGAAGAACATATGCATTTTCAGTACCATCCAATGACATAATGCCATTCCATTTTTCTTCCTGCTCTTTAACATGGCGATCAAATACGGTTGAAGAAACTGCATCAGAGCTCTTTTCAAGGCCGCCAATATATCTAACAGCGTTTGGCCCTGCAACCATACCGCCATAAATGGCAGATAATAATGAGTTCGCGCCTAAACGATTTGCACCGTGCTGTGAATAATCACATTCACCAGCAGCAAACAGACCAGGAATATTTGTCATTTGATCATAATCAACCCATAAGCCGCCCATCGAATAGTGAACAGCAGGGAAAATCTTCATTGGAACTTTACGCGGATCATCGCCAACGAACTTTTCATAAATTTCGATGATACCGCCTAATTTAACATCTAACTCATGTGGATCTTTATGAGATAGATCTAAATAAACCATGTTTTCTCCATTGATTCCAAGCTTACTATCGACACAAACAGAGAAAATCTCACGTGTTGCAATATCACGTGGTACTAGGTTTCCGTAAGCTGGATATTTTTCCTCAAGGAAATACCAAGGTTTTCCGTCTTTGTATGTCCAAACACGACCGCCTTCACCACGTGCCGATTCACTCATGAGACGAAGCTTGTCATCTCCAGGGATAGCTGTAGGATGGATTTGAATCATTTCACCGTTCGCATAGTAAGCACCCTGTTGATAGACTATGGAAGCTGCCGAACCCGTGTTAATAACAGAGTTAGTAGATTTACCAAATATAATTCCTGGGCCTCCGGTTGCCATGATCACAGCATCAGCAACAAATGAACGAATCTCCATTGTTTTTAAATCCTGAGCTACGATTCCGCGGCAAGTTCCTTCATCATCAGTAACTACCCCCAGAAACTCCCAGCCTTCGTACTTCGTAACCAAGCCTGCCACTTCATGACGGCGAACCTGCTCGTCCAGCGCATATAATAATTGCTGTCCAGTTGTTGCCCCAGCAAATGCAGTACGATGGTGCTGTGTTCCACCAAAACGACGGAAGTCTAGCAATCCTTCAGGCGTACGGTTAAACATAACACCCATCCGGTCAAATAAATGGATAATTCCTGGAGCCGCTTCTGTCATTGCTTTTACAGGAGGCTGATTTGCCAAGAAGTCTCCGCCATAAATCGTATCATCAAAGTGGATCCACGGTGAATCCCCTTCACCTTTAGTATTTACTGCTCCATTAATACCACCTTGGGCACAAACAGAGTGAGAGCGTTTAACTGGAACTAGAGAAAATAATTCCACCGGTGTTTCATGTTCCGCAACTTTCACAGTTGCCATCAAGCCAGCTAATCCGCCGCCGACTACGATCACCTTTCCCTTACTCATCGTGACTCACTCCTTCAATCCAAAATCCATATTTTTCCGTTTTCGTTTTAAATCTATTAAACAAAAGCAACTAATGTTTGAACTCCTACAAAAGAAAGCGCTAAGAAAATTATCATCGTGACATATGTAATAATTTTTTGAGAGCGCGGTGTTTGAGCAATGCCCCATGTAACCAAGAAAGACCATAAACCATTAGAAAAGTGGAAAATAGCTGAAATAATTCCGATTACATAAAAAGCAAACATGATTGGTGAAGATAAGATATCCTGCATCATTTGGAAATTAACTTCTGTTCCATAAATCGCATATGCCAAACGAGTTTCCCATACGTGCCATGCAATAAATATGAGAGTAATAACCCCTGTAATACGTTGGATTAAGAACATCCAGTTTCTAAAAGTTCCAAATCTGCTAACATTGTTTTTAGCCGTAAAAGCAATATAAAGGCCATAAATTGCGTGAAATAAAATTGGTAAAAAAATAACAAACGTTTCCAGGACATAACGGAATGGAAGATTCCCCATAAAATCTGCAGCTTTGTTAAATGATTCTGCTCCCCCAGTTGCAAAATGATTGACAGTTAAGTGCTGTAAAAGGAAAATCCCAATCGGAATGACCCCAAGCAGTGAATGCAATCTCCGATAAAAAAACTCGCGATTCGCCGCCATTGAATTACCCCCTTTTGTTTTTAAAAAAAGTTTGAATCTTACATTTTTCCCACTATCAGTGTGACAATTATGTGACATGTTCATTTTACTCCCAACGACAAATAGCGTCAAGGAAACGGATACATAAAAACTAGTTAAATATAAAATTTTTTAAATATATTGATATTATAAATGTATGATGATTTATAGCGCTATTAGTTATGTCGAAAAATGAAAGCGCTTTATTTCATTCGTTTAATTTCCAATATCTTACGGGTGACAATTCCACTATTTTGGTAATGATAATTATGACAATAAACAAGTGGTGTTATATTAAGATAACAAATCCTACCCTATAACTTCTTCCGATTTCGGTAATGAAAATTCGTCGATTTTGTATATAATAGAATAATAGAAAGAGGGGAAACTTGTGAAAGAAAGCATAGTTACTGATCAAATTGGCAACACGGCGGAACCGAGGTCCATGTCTGTTTTTGGATATGAACTTATAAGGGAAGTGCTTCTACCTGAGATTTTTGGTAAAGATACTCCCGAAATATTGTATTGGGCCGGAAAACGCCTCGCCCGTAAATATCCATTGGAAAATATGGAAGAACTTATTGATTTTTTTGAAAAAGCTTCATGGGGCACTCTCATGATCAAAAATGAGTCAAAAAATGAAATGGAACTAGAACTGGCCAGCCCGCTCCTTGTATCTCGGGTAAAATCAAAATCAGAACACTTCTATCAATTAGAAGCCGGCTTCTTGGCTCAACAGTTCGAACAACAAAAAGGAATGATCTCCGAAACATACGAACATCCTGTCAAAAAATCAAACAAAGTTCGCTTCACGGTTAAATGGGATTTGAAAGATCTGATTTAAATGACAACATAAAAAAACTCGGTGATTAGCGAGTTTTTTAGAAGTAATTGCATATATTCCTAATATGATGTTTAACTTTTCCATCAGCTAATGAATGGTGACAGGTACCTTGGTGCCTGTCACCATTTTCTTTTTTTAGAAATTACTGATCTCCTAATTCAAATGCAGAATGGAGCGCTTCAACTGCTTTATGCATGTATTTTTCTTCCACAACGGCAGAAACTTTAATTTCTGAGGTACTAACCATTTTCACCGGGATTCCTTGATTTGCAAGGACATCAAACATTTTGGCCGCAACACCTGGGTTGGAGATCATACCTGAGCCAACAATGGATACCTTTGCCAACTTGTTCTCTGCATCCAACTGCCCATACCCTAAACTTTCTTTATTGTTTTCAAGAACATTTAAGGTTTCTATCCAGTCATTCGTTTGGA
Organism: Neobacillus solisequens; assembly: GCF_051233465.1. NCBI lineage: Bacteria > Bacillati > Bacillota > Bacilli > Caryophanales > Bacillaceae > Neobacillus > Neobacillus solisequens. The sequence goes on from NZ_JBKFGJ010000014.1 coordinate 200,682, forward strand.
TAGAAAAGGAGAGGTTGGCAGCTCCTGTTTCTGTTGTACTTTGGATAATAATATCTACATTAATATGATTTTGGGCTAAGGTAGTAAAAATAGTTGAGAGACTGTTTAAAGAATTCGTCAAGCCTAAAACCGTTACTTTCGTAATGTCGGCCTCAAATGCCACTCCACGTACTACTAAATTTTGCTCCATTGTTGCTTCCTCCTCAATCACTGTACCTTCTTCTTTTTCCATACTAGAACGGACTTCTAACCGCACCTGATAATTCTTGGCGAACTCAACTGCCCGCGGATGCAATACACCAGCACCTAAATTTGCAAGCTCGAGCATCTCATCATAAGAAACCGAGAGCAATTTTCGAGCACTTTTTACATACCTCGGATCGGTAGTAAACACACCGGTAACATCCGTATAAATATCACATTTATCTGCTTTTAATGCAGCTGCAAGAGCGACAGCGGTTGTATCAGAGCCACCGCGTCCCAATGTCGTAATTTGTCCATCTTCTGTTACGCCTTGGAATCCCGCCACAATGACAACTTTTCCAGCATTTAATTGTTTGCTGATGGCCTCTGTATGGATTTTGGAAATTCTCGCATTTCCATGAATCGGTTCAGTGATGATTCCAGCCTGCCAGCCGGTAAAGGAAACAGCTGCAAGCCCTTTTTGGTTTAGGGCAATTGATAGTAAAGAAATCGTTACTTGTTCTCCTGTAGTGAGGAGCATATCCATTTCACGCTTATTTGGCTGAGAGGAGAGTTCCTTGGCCATATTTACAAGTTGGTCTGTCGTTTTTCCCATTGCCGAGACAACAACGACCACTTGGTTCCCTCTTTCAGTTTCTTCTTTAACACATTGTGCTACATTTAATATTCTTTCAATACTTCCAACAGAAGTACCGCCAAACTTTTGAACAATTAACCCCATGTTTTCCCCTTCTTTCAACAATCCTATTTATAAATATTCCCAATAAAAAAATAAAAAAAGCAATAGGAGGGTATCCCATTGCTTTTTAAACACAAATAAAAAAATCTTGTGCACACAATGAAAGATAGCTCTCCAAGACATGCGTCTTGACAATCCGGTATTTATTCAATACAGGACCAGCTAAGAAAGCAATGAGGCTTTCCTGCTTCGGCGAACATCCCCTTTCAAGACCCTTCACTGAGGCTCATCCCTCTCAGAGTCTTTACTATTGAAGTTCGCACCTCTACCTTCACTTTAACACGTAAAAGTGATAGTAAATGAAATTTTTCTAATTATAGCATAGCATAATTTTTCTGACAATCCTTATGATTGCAGTTTTTTCATTAGCTCATCAGCAACATTTGGCGGTATGCCAATAGATGTAAAGTCCTCAAGGGCGGCTTCTTTCATTTTTTTCACTGAACCAAAGTGTTTTAGCAATAATTTCTTCCGTTTTTCACCAATTCCTGGGATTTCGTCCAACAATGATTGGAATGAACTTTTTCCACGAATTTGGCGGTGAAAGGTAATCGCAAAACGGTGTACTTCGTCTTGGATTCTTTGCAGCAAATAAAATTCCTGACTGTTGCGCCCCAATGGAACAATTTCTAGAGGGTCTCCATACAAAAGCTGAGAGGTTCTGTGCTTGTCATCCTTAACAAGCCCTGCTAAAGGAATATCCAGACCTAGTTCATTTTCAAGGACATCCCTCACGGCTTCCACATGTCCTTTTCCTCCGTCAATAATGATTAAATCTGGAAGTGGTAAATCTTCCTTTAGGACACGGGAGTATCTTCTCCGCGTTACTTCCCGCATTGATTCATAATCATCAGGTCCTTTAACAGACTTGATTTTGTATTTGCGATATTCTCGTTTATTCGCTTTGCCATCAATAAACACAACCATCGCTGACACGGGGTCAGTCCCTTGAATATTCGAGTTATCAAATGACTCAATTCGATGTGGAGTATAAATACCGAGAAACTCACCAAGGTTTTCAACAGCTTTAATGGTTCTTTCTTCATCACGTTCAATCAGCGAGAACTTTTCCGCCAAGGCAATTTTCGCATTTTTAATGGCCATTTTGACCAAATCCTTTTTTTGCCCACGCTGCGGCTTTAGAAGTTTAACTGCCAAAAGCTGTTCGGCCATGGCAAGATCCACTTCATCCTGAACGAAGATCTCCTTTGGTTTGAAATGGTTGGATTGTTGGTAAAATTGACCAAGGAACGTTAAGATTTCATCTTCCGGTTCATTATAAATCGGAAACATCGATACGTCTCTTTCGATCAGCTTTCCCTGCCGGACAAAGAAAACCTGAACACACATCCAACCCTTATCTACGGCATAGCCAAACACATCGCGATCCGTAAAATCAGTCATGGTAATTTTTTGCTTCTCCATGATCGTTTCGATATGGCTAATTTTATCTCGATACTCTTTGGCCCTTTCAAAATCCAATTCTTCAGAGGCTGCTGTCATTTTCACCGTTAGCTCTTTTTTAATTTCCTTATAACCGCCATTTAAAAAACGGGTAATTTCATCGGTCATTTCCTTATATTGGTTCTCTGACACTTCGTTCACACATGGTGCCAGACACTGTCCCAAATGGTAGTATAGGCATACCCTATCCGGTAGTGTGGAGCATTTCCGCAATGGATAAATACGGTCTAATAGCTTTTTCGTTTCGTTAGCAGCGCCAACGTTCGGATACGGTCCAAAGTATTTACCTTTATCCTTTTTCACTTTTCTGGTGATAATTAGTTTAGGATGGCGCTCCGCTGTCAGCTTGATGAACGGATAGCTTTTGTCATCCTTAAGCATTACATTATATTTTGGATCATATTTTTTGATCAGATTTAACTCTAGAAGTAAAGCTTCAATATTGGATGAGGTCACAATATACTCAAAGTCTTCGATCTCATTTACCAGCCTTAGGGTCTTTCCATCATGAGACCCGGTAAAATAAGAGCGCACACGATTTTTTAGAATTTTGGCCTTTCCCACATAGATAATGGTCCCCTGCCGGTCCTTCATTAAGTAGCAGCCCGGCTGATCAGGCAGCAGTGCAAGCTTTTGCTTTATTGTTTCATTCATACCGGCCACTCCTCTTCCTCTTTTACATGGTTCCTTAAAATTTTAAAACAAACCGATAATAAAAGGAAGTGGGAGTGTTTGCTATTAAGAAAAAATACCTTATGTATAGATTATATCTTCCACGGTTTGCTTAACCGTTCTCTCTTTCATCACTTCATGAAAGACATTCCAAACGCGATTCCTTTCCATTTGTCCTTCATCCCTTTTATGAAAGACATTCCCAAACAGGATTCCTTTCCATCTGTCGTTCATCCCCTTTATGAAAGACATTCACAGACAGGATTCCTTTCCATCTGTCTTTCATCCCCTTTATGAAAGACATTCCCAGACAGGATTCCTTTCCATCTGTCTTTCATCCACTCTTTGAAAGACATTCCCAGACAGGATTCCTTTCCATCTGTCTTTCATCCCTCTATGAAAGACATTCACAGACAGGATTCCTTTCCATCTGTCTTTCATCCACTCTTTGAAAGACATTCCCAAACGCGATTCCTTTCCATCTGTCCTTCATCCCCTTTATGAAAGACATTCACAGACAGGATTCCTTTCCATCTGTCTTTCATCCACTCTTTGAAAGACATTCCCAAACGCGATTCCTTTCCATCTGTCCTTCATCCTCTTATAAAGAAAGATATTTCTTTATAAAAATAAAAAAACCTTAACCGGTGAGATTCCAGTTAAGGCCTTTGGTCTTTGATTAGACGTGCTTTTGAAGTACACCTGCTAAAGCTTCTTTTGGTTGGAAGCCAACTACTTTATCAACAACTTCGCCATCTTTGAATACTAACAAAGTTGGAATGCTCATTACGCCAAAGTTAGCTGCTGTTTGTGGGTTATCATCTACATCTAATTTTGTGATTTTGACTTTGTCGCCCATTTCAGCATCGATTTCTTCTAAAACTGGTGCAATCATTTTGCAAGGTCCGCACCATGGAGCCCAGAAATCAACAAGAACTAAGCCAGAACCTGTTTCTGCAGCGAAGTTTTGATCCGTTAAATGTGAAATAGCCATATATATGACCTCCTAATCTTTCTTAAATATACGGAAAGTATAGCATTGTTTAGAAAATCACGCTAATAATATGTTTCGCATCTAATTTTCCCTTAATGGCATTAAATTAAACTACATTATAAGAAAAGCACAAGCACCTAGGTCTACTGCATTTGGCCTCCTCGAAAAAGCAAACACTTTTCCTTCGGGCGATGCCTGTGCTGTCGAAGCCTTCCTTGTGGTGTCTCTCCAACTGAGATAGGAAACACGTAGAGCCGGAGGGGATTCGATGTTTAGTTATCGGAGGGCGGAGACGAAGGACCCTTGCCGCTAGCGCGCTGGAGCTAGACAATGAAAAAAGCGGACGGAAATCCGCCCGCTTTTTTAGAGTTCAATCAATTATTGATGAACCTTTAATTTTTTGAATTCTTCCGTTAACATTGGGACCACTTCAAATAGGTCACCAACGATTCCATAGTCAGCTACTTTAAAAATGTTAGCTTCAGGATCCTTATTGATGGCTACAATGACTTTTGAATTGGACATGCCGGCAAGATGCTGAATGGCACCCGAGATCCCGCAAGCGATATATAAGTCTGGAGTTACAACCTTACCCGTTTGACCAATTTGCAGTGAGTAATCACAGTATTCGGCATCACACGCACCACGGGACGCGCCAACTGCTCCACCTAAAACATCTGCCAGCTCTTTTAATGGCTTAAAGCCATCTTCACTTTTCACACCGCGGCCACCGGAAACGACAACTTTAGCTTCACTTAGGTCAACACCTTCAGTAGCTTTTCTTACTACTTCCTTAATGATGGCGCGTAAATCTTTAATTTCAACAGAAAGGGAAGAAACTTCACCTGTTCTGCTCTCATCTTTTTCAAGTGGAGCAATATTGTTAGGACGAACGGTTGCAAAAATGATCCCGTCAGTCACAATTTTCTTTTCAAACGCTTTACCTGAATAGATTGGTCGAGTAAAGACAACGTTTCCTCCTGCCACTTCAACAGCTGTTGCATCGGAAATTAAACCAGATGAAAGCTTGGCAGCAATTTTTGGAGACAAATCTTTTCCAAGTGCTGTATGGCCAAATACAAGACCTTCAGGCTGTTCTTGATCAATGACAGCTAGAAGCGCTTGGGAATATCCGTCTGAGGTATATTGTGATAACTTTTCATCCTCCACTACGACTACACGATCGGCACCATATCTAACTAATTCCGCACCTAAACCGCTTACAGAATCGCCAAGTAATACACCAACTACTTCTCCGCCTTCAGCAACAGTTTTTGCTGCAGCAACTGCTTCGAAAGATACATTACGTAAGGATCCGTCACGAACTTCTCCCAATACTAATACTTTTCTGGACATTTGTGTTTACCCCCTGCAAACAAATTTTAAGATAACCGATTAAATAACTTTTGCTTCAGTGTGTAGTAGTTGAACAAGTTCTTTCACTTGATCAGCTAATTCCCCGGACAATACTTTTCCTGCCTCTTTTTTAGGCGGCAAGTATATTTCAATCGTTTTTGTTTTAGCTTCTACATCGTCTTCTTCAAGATCTAAATCATCTAACTCCAGTTCATCTAAAGGTTTTTTCTTTGCCTTCATAATTCCTGGTAAAGATGGATAACGTGGCTCGTTTAACCCTTGTTGGGCTGTTACTAGTAATGGAAGGCTCGTTTCGATCACTTCAGAATCTCCTTCGACATCACGGGTAACCGTTGCCTTTGTTCCATCAATTTCAAGCTTAGTAATTGTAGTTACGTATGGAATTCCTAATAGTTCTGCTACACGAGGACCAACCTGCCCTGACCCGCCATCAATTGCAACATTTCCACCTAAAATTAAATCAGCATTTTTATCTTTTAGGTATTCAGCAATGATTTTGGCAGTAGTAAATTGATCTCCGCCTTCAACATCATCTTCCGTGTTAATAAGAACTGCTTTATCAGCACCCATTGCAAGAGCTGTACGTAATTGCTTTTCTGATTCTTCGCTCCCGACAGAGATAACAGTAACTTCACCGCCATTTGCATCGCGAACCTGAATGGCTTCCTCTACTGCATATTCATCATACGGATTGATAATAAATTCCGCACCATCCTCATTGATCTTCCCGCCGGAAATGGTGATTTTTTCTTCGGTATCAAAGGTTCTTTTCAATAACACATAAATGTTCATGGTTACCCTCCTAAGAAATTCAAACATTTTTTTAGTTTGAAAGATTAAGAAAATTGATTGTAAAAAAATATATTGGTAAACGGAAGGGGTGATTCTTTACTCACACAAGATCCGTTTATTCACCCTTGAAATTAGGCTCTCTTTTTTCAATAAAGGCTTGGATGCCCTCTTTAGCATCATTAGAGACAAATACTTCACCAAATAACTGAGCTTCTCTTTTGGTACCTTCATAAAATTCTTCTGTTTTGGCATAGTTTAATAATTCAATGGCTGCCTTGATGGCGATTGGACTTTTCTTAGCAATTTTCCTGGCCAGCTTATAGGCTTGTTCCAACACTTCTTCCTCTGGATAGGCATGATTGGCTAAACCGTATTGCACTGCTTCTACTCCGGTGATTGGTTCTGATGTAAACATCATTTCGGCTGCTCTGGCCACACCTACATATTTTGGCAGGCGTTGTGTTCCCGCAAACCCAGGAATTAAGCCTAACTGCAATTCTGGCAAACCAAGTTTGGCCGTTTCACTGACAAGCCTGATATGGCAAGCCATCGCCAGCTCTAATCCACCGCCAAGTGAGGCCCCGTGAATAGAAGCGATGATTGGTTTTGGAAACTTTTCCATTCTGTCAAATAGATCCTGACCAAATTTCCCTAAATTAGAGAAGCCATCAGAAGATTTTACTGTTGTAAATTCTTTAATATCTGCCCCTGCTGAGAAGAATCTCCCTTCACCATGAACCACCACGACCCTAATGTCACGATTTGGCTCAATTTCATCCAGGACACCAGCTAACTCCCGCAAAAGCCCTGATGAAAGCGCATTCGCAGGAGGACGCTGTAGGGTAATAGTGGCAATACCATCCCCGCTTGACCATTTTAAATACTCCATATTACTCCCCCTATTCTTAGCACACTAGCGTTTTGTACATCCGTTGATTAATAGCTTGTGGACAGGAACCGCCAGCTTTTTGAGATCGTACTTTTCCTCATTCATCACCCAAGACGTTACAGTTTCATCAATGGTGCCAAAAATCATTTGCCGGGCAAGACGGACATCAAGGTCACTTGCAAACTCACCTGATTCCTTACCTTCTTCAAGGATCTTATCAATGACCATTAAGTATCCTTTTAATACATTATTGATTTTTAAACGCAAATCCTTGTTAGATTGCCTTAATTCCAATTGTGTTACAATCGCAAGATAATGGTCCTGAGAAAGCAATTCGAAATGAGCATCGATCATCATTAATAACTTCTCTGTCGCGGTCTCTTTTCCTGCTGTCCTTTGATCTATTTCTTCGATAAAATTTCCCATTTTTTCTTCAAAGAGAGAGATAAGGATGTCTTCTTTGTTTTTAAAATATAGATAGATGGTCCCATCAGCCACTCCAGCTTGTTTTGCAATTTTTGAGACTTGGGCCTGGTGATAGCCGTTTTCGGCGATGACGATGACCGCTGCATCAATAATTTGCATGTACTTTGGCTTTGTTTTTTTCATGGTATCCCTCCTTTGGAAAAAATGGTTTAATATATATAATAGTAAAATAAAAATATGAATGAATAATCATTCATATTTTTATAATAATTTTAAACTTTTATTCTGTCAAGAAATTCTAAATCCGTAATTGATTATTTTTTTGAAATTTGGTTCTATGACAAGCCTTTTTAATCAAAAAAAATAATGGCGCAAACTAAGCGTGTTTTTTTGCTTCATCTTCTAATTTTTGTAGTTCTTCTTCTACCAGCATTCTTCTTAATATTTTTCCCACTGCTGTTTTTGGTAATTCTTTTCTAAATTCATAAAGTCTTGGTACCTTATAAGCAGCTAAATATTTTCTGACATACTGGTTCATTTCTTCTCCTGAAACTGTCGAACCTTCTTTTAACACAATAAAAGCCTTCACCGTTTCCCCGCGATATGGATCGGGTACGCCTGCTACCACTGCTTCCATGACATCGGGATGCTCATATAATATTTCCTCTATCTCTCTTGGATAAATATTATAGCCCCCGGCAATAATCATATCCTTTTTCCGGTCGACCACATAGAAATAGCCCTTATCATCCATATAACCGAGGTCACCTGTAAACAACCATCCTTCCTTTAACACATCATCCGTCTCTTCAGGACGATTCCAGTAACCCTTCATAATTTGTGGACCCTTAATAACGATTTCCCCTATTTCTCCTACAGGCAAGGGTTCACCAGTATCAATGGAAATGATTTTTGAGTCAGTATCAGGGTAAGGCACTCCTATACTGCCTTTTATTCGTTCGACGTCCCATAAGAAATTGGAATGGGTTACCGGAGATGCTTCTGAAAGCCCATAGCCTTCTACCAGTTTCCCTTTTGTTACTTCTTCAAATTTTTCTTGAACTTCCAGCGGTAACGGAGCAGAACCACTGATACATGCATTTATGGAAGATAAATCATATTTTTTCAGATCAGGATGATTAAGTAAACCAATATAGATGGTAGGTGCACCTGGGAAAAGGGTTGGCCGCTGCTTATGAATGGTTTTTAAGGTATCGAGGGCATCAAACTTAGGAAGGATGATTAATTTGCCTGCCATCTTCACCGCCAAAAGCATACACACTGTCATGCCATATACATGGAAAAATGGGACAATACTCAATACAGATTCTTCACCGGGCCTGCACCTAGGAATCCAAGCCTGGCTCATTGTAGCATTAGCGATTAAATTCTTATGCGTCAACATGACTCCTTTAGGGGCTCCTGTGGTTCCCCCCGTATATTGAAGTAATGCCAAGTCTTCTTCTACGTTACAATTATACTCCTTCACCTGTCCAAGAGATCTATTCATGATTTCGGATAATAGGTGAATTGGACCCTCATGTTTTACCTTAACAACAATTCCATATTGTTTTTTCTGGATGAAAGGATAGATAAGATTTTTGGGAAATGGCAGATATTCCTTGATAGCGGTTACAATAATATGCTGCAAATTGGTTTGTGGCATGACCTTTGAGACGCGTGGATAGAGGATATCTAGGGTGACGATTACTTTTGCTCCGGAGTCGCTCATTTGATATTCGAGCTCGCGTTCCGTATATAAAGGGTTCGTTTGAACAACGATTCCCCCAGCTATGAGGATTCCGAAATAACTAATGACGCCTTGTGGAGTGTTCGGCAGCATGATGGCAACACGGTCACCCTTCTTTATACCGATTTCCTGAAGATAGACAGCAAACTTTAAGGCATCTTGGTAAAGCTGCCTATACGTCATTTCCTTTCCTATAAAATGAATCGCAATTTTTTCCGGAAAGCTTTCTGCTGATTTTTGTAAAAATTTTTGTACCGGCTCTGTGGAGTAGTCAATGGTGGTAGGAATATCTTTAGGATAATTTTTCAACCACGGTCTGGACTCCGACATGAACGGACCTCCCCCTTTTATTGAAATTTTCAAAATTCTCACCCTTTAATTATAGTACAGTATTTTCCATTAAACAATGGAGTTTCCTTAAATTGAAATAAGTCACACCTTGTCTACTTGACCTTTTTTAAGTCAGCTTTATTTCATTCTTTTTATAAAATAAATGCTCTGTAAAACTAGTATGTTGATTTCCGCTCAGGCACTTCGCTTTCCGTGGGCGTTTCGGCGAGCCTCCTCGGCACTTGCTCCTGCGGGGTCTCTCCAGAACCGTACTCCCACAGGACATTGATTTTCTTCCTAGCATTCGCCCTCGCACGAAGGAAATGCGTTAGCATTTTCGAGGAGTCTTCGTGCCTTCCGCTCCTATCAACAGGGTTTAAAATCAACAGTATTCTTTAACATAGCCAAAATAAAAAATCACCGCCGTTTTTATCAGCGATGATTCACTCTTTTAAGAAAAAAATAGTAAATAGATGACCCCAATCAGTAAAAATAAGCCACAGAATGCAAGCAGCACTTTAGCTAATTTCTCCACATTCATACTCCCCTTATGAAATACCTGCGCCGATGACAAAAGATAACCCGATCGAAATGACCATAGAGATCAACCCTACTGCACGGTTATCATTTTGAATTTCCTCATCAATTTTAAAGGTAGGTGTTAAAAATTCAAAGATAAAATAACCGGCTAACAGCAGCAAAAAACCATAAATTCCCCAGCCCACCATTGAAAGTAATGAATTATGATTTTCAACTGTGTGTCGAAAGATATTAGCTACTCCAAAAATCTTCCCCCCGGTAGCCATGGCAACGGCCATATTACCTTTTCTAATCTCATCCCAATTTTTATACTTAGTGACCATTTCAAATACCGCTAAAAAAACAATGATACATAAAATGACAACACTATAGTAGGCCGCAATATGAATATACCTGTTTTCCCAAAACTGGTCCATTGCCTTGTCTCCCCGTACCTTATTTAAATTCTACGACAGTCACACCAGAACCGCCTTCACCGGCTTCTCCAAAGCGAATTTTCTTAACTGATCGATGATTCTTTAAATACTCCTGCACGCCTTGTCTTAATGCTCCTGTACCTTTACCATGGATAATGGACACTCGCGGATAGTTGGCAAGCAAAGCATCATCAATGTATTTCTCCACCCTTAACAAAGCGTCTTCATATCTCTCTCCACGCAAATCCAGTTCTAGTTTAACATTAGCATCTCTGCCCCGAACAATTGCAAGTGGTTTCGTCTCAGCCTGCTTTGGTGTAGTAATGTACTCCAAATCTTTTTCCTTTACTTTCATTTTCATAATACCCATTTGAACTTGCCATTCCGAGTCGGAAATTCGTTCCAATAAAGTTCCATTTGAATTAAAGCTTAGAACTTTGACCTCATCTCCTGGCATGAGGGTATGCTGTTTCGTTTTCTTTACAGCAGTTTGTTTAGACCTTTTAATAACAGGAGCAGCTTCTTGAAGCCGACGTTTTGCATCGATTAACTCATGCTCTTTCACTTCCGCATGCTTTTCAATCCGCATTTTTCTTAAGTCACGAATAACGCTTTCCGCTTCTTTTTTGGCATCCTCCAAAATGGTTTCTGCTTTTTCAGCTGCTTTTTCGAGCATGTCATCCTTCTTATCATAAAACTCCATCATTTGTTTTTGCAAATCATGATGCAGCTTTTCTGCCTGCTTTAAGTAATCACGTGCCTCCTGATATTCGATCTCTGCCTGACGTTTACTTTCTTCAAGCGAGGCGATCATTTGATCGATTTGGTTTGTATCCTCACTTACATGTGAGCGGGCGGCTTCAATGACCCTGTCATTTAAACCCAGCCGTTTAGAAATTTCAAAAGCATTACTTCTTCCAGGGACACCTAATAGCAGTTTATAGGTAGGACTTAATGTTTCTACATCAAACTCTACACTGGCATTTAAAACCCCTTCTCGATTATATCCATATGCTTTTAATTCCGGATAATGAGTCGTAGCCACCACCCTGGCACCCCGTCTATGGACCTCATCCAAAATGGAAATGGCCAAGGCTGCCCCTTCTTGCGGGTCGGTTCCAGCTCCAAGTTCATCAAATAAGACTAAACTATTAAAATCAACCCTTCCCAGAATATCTACAATATTCACCATATGTGAGGAAAAAGTACTTAAGCTTTGTTCAATCGACTGCTCATCACCAATATCTGCATAGATGGCATCAAATACAGCCAACTCTGAACCATCCTGGGCAGGCACCTGCAATCCTGCCTGAGCCATTAACGAACAGAGTCCCAAAGTTTTTAAAGTAACGGTTTTACCGCCAGTATTTGGTCCAGTAATCACAATAGTGGTATAATCTTTCCCGAGCAAAATATCATTTGGTACGACTTCATCGATCGAGATTAATGGATGCCGTGCTTTAAATAACGAAATCCTTCCTTCATGATTCATCGTAGGTTTTGCGGCCTTTATTTTTTTGCCATAACGTGCTTTAGCAAAAATAAAATCTAAATTAGCCATGACATTAACAATCACGGTAAGCTCAGAATCATGCTCTGCAGATCTTGCCGACAGCTCTGTTAAAATCCGCTCAATTTCAAGCTGTTCTTTTACGCGTATATCTTGCAATTGATTGTTTAATTGCACGATGACCTGCGGTTCGATAAATAAAGTTTGACCGGAAGAACTCTGGTCATGGATAATACCGCCATAATGAGCGCGATATTCTTGTTTAACCGGAATGACAAAACGGTCATTACGAATGGTAATAATCGCATCTGACAACATTTTCTGTGCACTCGAGGAACGGATCATACTTTCCAATTTTTCACGGACACGTGCTTCATTTGCTCGAAGTTGATGCCGTAATGTCCTCAACGTTTCACTCGCTCCATCAAGGACCTCACCACTTTCGTCAATGGCCTGCTTTATAGCATGTTCCAGGTCTGTCAAAGGGATGATTTTAGCGACTTCCTCTGCCAAAATTGGAATTTCCGTTCTGTCCTCAGAAAATTCCTCGATAAATCGCTTCATTTGCCTGCTTGCATGGATAATGCTAGCGATTTGAAAAAGCTCATGTGGACTTAAGACACCACCGATCACAGATCGTTTAATATGGGCTCTAATATCGTAAATACCTGCTAACGGGATATGGCCTTTTACACGTAAAACAGTGGCTGCCTCATCAGTTTCGTCCTGAAGCTTTACCACCTCTTCAAAATCTATAGACGGGACAAGATGCTTGATCTTGTCTTTTCCAAGTGTTGAAGAAGCATGCTCAAGTAGCTGCTCCCTTACTTTCGTGAATTCTAATACTTTAAAAACTCGTTCTTGCATGAGGTTTAACCCCCCTTTAATTTCGATTATGAAAGAGAACTCGCCGACTGGCGAGCCTAAAAGGCACAGACCTAGTTGACTTATGCCTGGTAGTTTATACCTTCCTATTGGTCAAAAAATTCAGCAAATCATTCTTATCTAGTGCATTTAGAACGGAAGCTTTTTTGATCCAACCCTTTTTTGCTACGGATACTCCAATTTCCATGTGGGATAATGTATCCAGCATATGAGCATCCGTATTGATTAAAATTTTTACTCCTGCTTCCTGAGCCATTCTTAAATACTCCGGCTTGAGATCCAGTCTGTTTGGATTAGAGTTTAATTCCAATGCAGTATGGGTTTCTTTTGCCAGTTGAATTAGTTCTTCAATATCTATTTCATAGCCTTCCCGTTTACCAATTTTTCTGCCGGTAGGGTGGGCAATTAAGTCAACATGTGCATTCGTAAGCGCTATTTTTAAACGTTCCATGATTTTTTTCTTTGGCTGAGAAAATGCTGAATGAATCGAGGCAATGACAAAATCCATCTCCTTTAATAAATCATCCTCGAAATCTAAAGTGCCATCCGGTAAAATATCCATTTCAATACCGGACAAAATGAGAAAATCATCATATTTTTTGTTCAATTTTTTTATTTCTTCCATCTGTTTTAACAGCCGTTCACGGTTTAATCCGTTTGCCACCTTTAAATACTGCGAATGATCGGTAATGGCCATATATTGATAACCTCTGGCCCTACAAGCCTCGGCCATTTCTTCAATCGTATTGGCCCCATCGCTCCAGGTTGAGTGCATATGGAGATCGCCTTTTATGTCATCCAGTTCAATTAAATCCTCATTTGCAGAAAAAGTGTCGACTTCCTTGCCGTCTTCCCTAATCTCAGGTGGTATAAACGGAAGATCAAAATGCTTGAAAAATTCAGCTTCGGACGTAAATGTCAATATTTCCTCAGTCTCAACGTTTTCTACACCATATTCACTGATTTTTTCTCCACGTTCCTTAGCAAGCTGCCTCATCCGGACATTATGGTCCTTTGACCCGGTAAAATGGTGAAGAGTCGTAATGAATTCTTTTGGCTTTACTAAGCGAAAATCAACGGAAATATCCAGATCAAATTCAAAGGTTAGCGAAACCTTGGTGTCCCCCGCACCGATAATTCCCTTGATATTGGGCAATTTTAACAATCCTGCACGAACTTCTTCAGGATGTTCAGTTGCAATTATAAAATCAAGATCTTTAATAGTCTCACGCATTCTTCTCAGACTGCCTGCCCTAGAAAACCGGTCAATATACCGAATTTCAGTTAGTCTTGCTTCGATTAATTCTGCAATCGGGAGCATAAAAGCCAGTGGCAAACGTTCTGGTCTGGAACCTACATTGGCAATGGCATTTAAAATTTTCTCTTCTGTTTTTTTTCCAAAACCGGCCAATGCCTGAACTTTTCCAGCTTGGCAGGCAGCCTTTAGACTTGATACATCCGTAATTCCAATTTCTTGGTAAAGCTTAGCGATTTTTTTACCGCCAAGCCCCTTAATTTGCAACAGCGGAATCAAACCGGCCGGAACCTCTTTTTTTAACTCCAGTAAAACAGAGGATGAGCCTTCTGTTATGTATTCTTCAATCACGGCAGCTGTGCCTTTTCCTATGCCTGGAATCGATGTAAAATCCTCTATTTCAGATAAACTACGTTCGTCTGTTTCCAGAGCATTTGCAGCCTTGCGGAAAGCAGAAACCTTAAAGGTGTTCTCCCCTTTTAATTCCATATAAATCGCAATCGTTTCCAATAGTCGAACTATTTCCTTTTTATTCACTTTCATTCCAATCACCTGCCTAAACATTAGCACAATATCATTTTAACCTTTTTTACCTAAAATAAGAAAACTTCTCTTTCCACAGAGAAGTTTTCTTCCAATTACATACTTTTAAATTGCTGTGAAAGAATCGGTGTGTGATTGACAATTGACTTAGCCAGAGCAGAATGGTTCAAAGGATTTTGCAATACATCCATTGGTATTAAGGCAGCAATGTATAATAAAATAAATATCACTAAATACACTTCCATAAAACCTAGTAATCCACCAGCCCAAATATTTAGTTGTTTTAAGATTGGCAAATGAGCAATAAAATCTAGCATAGACCCGATGATTTGCAGCAAAATCTTCACTGCGAAGAAGATGATCACAAACGCAATCGCCCGGTAAAAAGCTGTCTCTACATTGCTCGAGTCAGTAATTACTTTTAAAACTGTACCCTCCCCCAAGTTGGGATAAGGAATCCACAGGGTTAGCTTCGGGGCTAATTCTTGATAGTAGGCAAATGCAACTATATATGCAATAATAAATCCAGTTAAGTGCACAAGCTGCAAGATAAAGCCCCGTTTAAGACCCACAAAAAAACCGATAATGAGAATAAGAATAATGGCAATATCCAACATTACTATTTAGTCCTTTACTTTTTCTAGTTCATTCTTTATTTGTTCCAATTCGTCCTTCATTTTGATATAGTCATTGACTGCATTCACTGCAGTTAGAACAGCAAGTTTGTTAACATCTAGCGAAGGATTCTTAGAACTGATTTCGCGCATTTTATCGTCGACCAATGATGCAACCAGCCGGATATGACCTGGGTTCTCTGTACCTAAAATGACATATTGCTGTCCGTATATATCAACTGTAATTTTATTTTTGTTTTTACTAGACAATGTAAATGCCCCTTTCAAGAATCCTACACTATATCATAACATGAACGGATATAAGTCGAAAAGTCAAACAAATTAGCGAAGTAACTATTTATTAGAAATGTGGTGCATGGAAATTGGGAAATATTGTGTTGCAATTGGATATGGGTACGATTATGAAAATGAGAGACTACTACAATGAAAACTTGGCAGAAAAACTGCCCCAAGGAAGCGTGTTCTCCGCCAAAACTGGTTCTTGCACAGTTACAGCCTATAAATCCGGAAAGGTTCTTTTTCAAGGGAATAGTTGTGAAAATGAGGCTGGAAAATGGGGCACTGCTGCTGCTGCGAAACCACGTGTTGCCAAATCTGCATCCTCTGCTGGGAATTTACCAGCCGGGTTTAGTCAGATGTCTGTGATTGGCTCGGATGAAGTTGGAACTGGAGACTACTTTGGCCCGATTACTGTCGTGGCAGCCTATGTAAAAAAAGAAGATATCCCGTTGCTGCAAGAATTAGGTGTGCGAGATTCCAAAGATTTAAACGATGAAAAAATTATAGAAATTGCCAAAGTCATTAAGAATATCGTGCCTTTTAGCTTGATGACTCTGAGGAATGATAAATATAATCAGGTACAAAGTGCCGGCTGGTCCCAGGGAAAAATGAAAGCTGTTCTCCATAATCAGGCAATAGTAAATGTGTTGGAAAAAATAGCACCAGCCAAACCGGAAGCGATTCTGATTGATCAGTTCGTCCAGTCGAGTACGTATTTTCAACATCTAAAAGGACAAAAAGCTATTGCTAGGGAGAATGTTTATTTCAGTACGAAGGCAGAGGGAGTTCATCTATCTGTTGCAGCTGCTAGTATTCTGGCTCGATATGCATTTATCCAGTACATTGATAAATTGAGTGTAGCTGCTGGATTTACGATTCCCAAAGGCGCTGGTAAACATGTTGATGAAGCTGCCGCCAAGCTTATTTTGAAAAAGGGTCAAGAGACATTGCCTACTTTTGTGAAGATGCACTTCGCCAATACAGATAAGGCGCTGCAGATTGTGAAGAAAAAACGTTCTTAGGGGGATTTTTGGTGGCCAGACGGTTAAGTGATGAAGAGATTGTCTCAGCAGTAGCTCAATTGCCTGGATGGAAATTGGACGGGAAATTTATCGTAAAGAAGTACCGTTTTCGTGAATTTTTAAAGGGAGTAGCTTTTGTGAATGAAATTGCCCAGCTTTCCGAGGAGAAAAATCATCATCCATTTATTTCTATTGATTATAAGTTGGTTACTTTACGATTGACGTCTTGGAACGCGGGCGGGTTAACGGATTTGGATGTGGCTCTGGCGGGGGATTATGATAGGATTTATGTGAGGTATTAGGAATAATTTGGGAGAGGTTCGCCATTGGCGGCCTTTTTTGTTTTGTTTGTTGGAGACTAGCTCCAAAAGGGCTTATTGGCGACATCTTTTCTTTTGAATGATCTTGGGCGGGCGCCAAGAGGGCTTGTTGGCGACATCTTTTCTTTTGGATGCTCTTGGGCGGGCGCCAAGAGGGCTTATTGGCACCATCTTTTCTTTTGGATGCTCTTGAGCAGGCGCCAAGAGGGCTTATTGGCACCATCTTTTCTTTTGGATGCTCTTGGGCGGACGCCAAGAGGGCTTATTGGCGACATCTTTTCTTTTGGATGCTCTTGGGCGGACGCCAAGAGGGCTTATTGGCGACTCTTTTTCTAAATT
>NZ_JBKFGJ010000015.1:0-39566 GCF_051233465.1 Neobacillus solisequens
GTAAGATCCCTGAAAGATGATCAGGTTGATAGGTCAGAGGTGGAAGCGTGGTGACACGTGGAGCTGACTGATACTAATCGATCGAGGACTTAACCAAGTCAATGCGATCTTGTTTTTACCAAGTTTCTTCTACATTATCTAGTTTTGAGGGAATGAAACCTCAAATAAAATAGTCCGGCAATAATGGCGAGAAGGTCACACCCGTTCCCATACCGAACACGGAAGTTAAGCTTCTCAGCGCCGATGGTAGTTGGGGCTTTGCCCCTGTGAGAGTAGGACGTTGCCGGGCGAATGAAGACAATCTGAAAAAGGATTGTCTTTTTTTTTGTGCCTAATTTTTTTATGAATATTGCAGGAAAATATAGGAATATGGTGAATTTTGGAGGTAGGGAGGTGGAGAATGAATTTTCAATTTGATTTATCATTTAAGCTTATAGCAATTCTATTTCAACTCTTAGTGTGGTGTATTACCGGAATCATCGCTTATCGAATCTATATAAAGCAGCAAGTGAAAACAGAAATTTGGAAGCTTATAGTGTGTATATTAGTTGGTATTTTTTGTTTTTCAATAAATATTACTTTATGGGATCAGCAGATTAAAATTCCGATATTACCACTGGGCGTTTGGATTTTATATGGAATTTTGAGAAGAAGGGATCGTTGGCAATCCTATAGATTATACGCTTGGCTTGGTTTTTATATAAATTTCTTATTTTTACTGTCAACATTGCTTTCAATCCCTGTACAAAAGACTATATATCCAGAGGATCGGCTTTCCACCTATATTTCAAATATAAGTCATTCTTCAGTTGTAGTCATTCATCCTTCAGGGGAAAAGAAAGAGCTTGATCAAGACAGTTTCCTTGAACAAATACATACTATAAAAAAAGCAAATATTCATGGTCAGCAGTGGTATTACGAACTGAATGGGCCTGAAACGGGGACAAAAGAACGGTTCCCTTATCTTCTAATTGGAACAACAACCAAATGGGGAAGTGGAGTAAAACCTGCCATTTATATAGAATCTGACGGAAAAGGGATTCTTGTTTCATTCTCTCAGAAGCAGCTTTATTTTCGCTCAAAAGCAGTGTTGCTGAAAGGGGGAAAATAGGAGATGCCATATAAGAAACGGGTCAGTCTTGCTCTATTGTGCGTCCTTGTTATTAGTGGGATGCTAGCAATAATATGGTTATATATGATCGACCCTAAACCCGATTCCTTTCCAACAAATAAGCAGCTTATTAACCAAATGAATGAGATTTTTTCACAGGCAGATGCAAAAGGTGTCCAGGATATCGTTCCAATTGATAAACGTCATAAAGTTGTCCCTTATTTTTCGGAAGAGGGTGATTACGGGATCAGTTATTGGGAGTGGAGATTGCATAAATGGCAGATTGTTTATATAGATACAACAGGAGAGCCAAGTTTATGGAAGATTGATAAGAGTGATCCGTCCACCTATTATTTTGTATGGAATCTCCAGTCAAGTAACCAGTTGCGTTCTCTGAAGTTCTTTTTAATTAGGGATCGGCAATTTTACAGTGTTGATGGGGAAGAAACCTATCATCCAAAAATCAAACTGGAAACTAAGGTTAAGCTTAAGAAATTATATGGAATAATGCCAATTCCGGAAAAGTGGAGTCCCGTAGTAAAATCAATGAAACAAATAGGAACTTCCGAATATCCTATTTCCATCTTTAATGAAGATGCACCAATGAATAATATGTTTTATGGTTGGGTCCCTTTTGATCAAAAAGGTCAAGAGGCCATTGATTTGTTGAAGATTAATGGTGATAGCTATTATGGTGATGGTGTTAATATTGAGGAGTTAATGATATTAGGTAAAGAAGAAATTGATGTTCTTGGTAATTAGCGTAAAACGAGCTTGTGAAAAAATACAAGCTCGTTCTTGTTTATATTATTTATCTTCATACATACTAAATACCTCAGCTCAATACCCTTTCCCCTAATAGGAACTCGGAAAAGTTAGATTTCGAATCCTCGTTGATTGGATATTGTTCAGGGATACCAGCATAATGGCTGCCGTTCTGTCTGAAGTACAGGCATCTTGGGAACAAGTGACATGCTTATCTTTGTACATATGTGATAGAATCATTTACAATTTGAAAAAATAAAGGAAAAAGAACAGTATGGGATGTGTTTTTTTGTGGGCAAGAATAAAATGGTATTTGAAGTGCAGAAGGATGAATCGATTGATGAATGTTTAAATAGAATGAAGCAGCAAGGGTATATGCCGATCCGGAGAATGGAGGAGCCGATTTTTCAGGAGGTTGTAAAGGGGAATGAAACCCTATATGAGCCTGTAGGAAGGAAAATTGTCTTTGAAGGGAAGTTGATGGAATAAACGAGCCCCATAAAATGTGAAGGTGGCCATCATTTCAGTAACCAAGTTAGCAACAGTGCGTGGAATAGCTTGGCTGGTAGCAAAAGCATCCAGTTTTGCAACGGGATCAGCTGTTTCATTCCAGTGAGGAAAATAATGTAGAAACGGCTGTGGCGCCAATCATCACTCCAAAAAAATTGTACGGTTATATAAATCGGTACTTGTCCCGATGGCCATTTTCCAATTAAGGCAAACCATAGCGTTACGGCTGGATTGAGGTGAGCACCACTGATGTCCCCGACAGCATAGATGGCAACTGCTACGGCAAGTCCCCAGGCAATTTGAAGGGCAAGCCAGACCGAATGACAACCGAACGATTTTTTCAAAGAAATTGCGGCACAAACGCCGCCCCCCAAAATAGTAATATAACGGTATCGATTACATCTCCCCAAAAAATCGACATAATTTGCACCTTTTTTATGACAGTTGTAGTATACTTTTATATTAAATAAATACCTGATGCTTTTACATACAAGCTTTTTCCACTGCACAACGGAAAGCAGGCACTAAGAGTGAAAAGCAAACGCGAAGTCCGATAGAGTAATTTTTAATGGGATCAAATTAACTAAAACACGAACATTATAGTGTTATGCGTAAATAATGTTCGACAAAATTTGTTGACATTTCACTGGATCGGTTGTTAATATAAAGGTAGTTAAAAAATCTAACACCCTCGTATATCAATGGGAATATGGCCCATAAGTTTCTACCCAATGACCGTAAATTATTGGACTATGAGGGAAAGTCATACATGTTCGGCAACAATAAGGGGCGGACCCTGCTATTTTTTGTTGACCTAATGATCCATGCCCGGACAATTGGCTTTCTCTT
Source organism: Neobacillus solisequens (assembly GCF_051233465.1). Classification (NCBI taxonomy): domain Bacteria; kingdom Bacillati; phylum Bacillota; class Bacilli; order Caryophanales; family Bacillaceae; genus Neobacillus; species Neobacillus solisequens. Next base: position 3,236 of record NZ_JBKFGJ010000015.1, read on the forward strand.
GTAGAGAAGCCAGTTTTTCGGGTATTTTTATTTTGGAAAAAAAAGGGGGAATAGGGATGGAGAACCTGGTGGGTGTCATCATGGGGAGCAAGTCGGATTGGGAGACCATGCAGCATGCCTGTGAAATTTTAAATCAATTAGAAATTCCATATGAAAAAAAGGTGGTTTCGGCACATCGAACACCGGATTTAATGTTTATATATGCAGAAGAAGCTAGAGAAAGAGGCTTAAAAGTAATCATTGCTGGAGCGGGCGGTGCGGCTCACCTTCCAGGGATGGTAGCGGCTAAAACTACTTTGCCAGTAATCGGAGTTCCAGTTCAATCAAGAGCATTAAATGGGTTGGATTCGTTACTTTCAATTGTCCAAATGCCGGGAGGGGTTCCGGTGGCGACTGTCGCAATTGGCAATGCCGGGGCAGTGAATGCCGGACTGTTGGCAGCACAAATATTAGCTACAAACGATGAAGCATTAGCTAAGAAACTTGAGGCTAGAAGAGAAGCAATCGAAAAAGAGGTATTGGTGAGCAGCGATGAGCTTGAATAGGAAAAGCATATTACCAGGCGCAACGATTGGCATAATTGGTGGCGGACAGTTAGGTAGAATGATGGCCCTGGCAGCAAAAGCACAGGGGTTTAGAATTGCTGTCCTTGAGCCCACTGCTGATTCTCCGTGTGGACAGGTAGCCGATGTTGAAGTCATAGGTGAGTATCATGATCTGGATGCTATCAACCGTTTAGCCGAAATAAGTGACGTAATCACGTATGAATTTGAAAATATTGATGCTGACACACTTGGCTGGTTATGTGAGCGGGCGCATGTTCCACAGGGACAGGATTTGCTAACCACTACCCAGAATCGCATTACCGAAAAGGCTGCGATTCAACAGGCGGGTGTTGAAGTGGCTCCTTATGAAGTTATTCTTGAGATGGAAGAGCTATTTTCAAAAATCACCACAATCGGATTTCCTGCCGTGTTAAAAACAGCACGGGGCGGTTATGATGGCAAAGGCCAACTCGTCATCAAGGACGAAACGGACTTAGCAAAAGGGGAAGAACTTCTCAAGCATGGAGCTTGCGTCTTGGAAAAATGGATCCCATTTGAAAAAGAAATCTCAGTTATTGTAACACGGAAGCTTGATGGAGAGACCGCGATTTTTCCAGTAGCAGAAAATATTCATAAAGAAAATATTTTATATAAAACCATTGTCCCTGCACGAGTGTCACAGGAGATTCAAGAAAATGCCATTCACAAGGCGAAGCAAATTGCTGATTCATTAGGCCTGGTTGGAACTCTTGCGGTGGAAATGTTTGTTACAGGTGATGGCACTATATACATTAATGAACTGGCGCCAAGGCCGCATAATTCCGGGCACTACACGATTGAGGCCTGCGTGACATCACAGTTTGAGCAGCATATACGTGCGATTTGTAATTGGCCGTTAGGAAGTACGGAGCTATTAAAACCAGTGGTTATGGTCAACCTATTAGGGGAACATCTTGAATCATTATTAGCAAAAATCCCGACCCTAAGGGATTGGAAGATTCATCTATACGGTAAAAAAGAAGCAAAAATCAAAAGGAAAATGGGGCATGTCTCCATTTTACGAGATGATGTGGAAATAGCCCTTATGGAAGCTGATGAAAGTAAAATTTGGGAGACAGTGGAAGAAAGGATCGGAGGATAAATCATGATAGATCGTTATACTAGACCGGAAATGGGAGCTATTTGGACGGAGGAAAACCGCTTTAACGCGTGGCTTGAGGTAGAAATCCTAGCATGTGAAGCATGGGCGGAGTTAGGTGAAATACCAAAAGAAGATGTCCAAAAGCTTCGTGAAAATGCTTCGTTTAATATCGACCGGATTAAAGAGATTGAAGAAGAAACAAGACATGATGTTGTGGCGTTTACTCGTGCCGTTTCTGAAACCCTTGGAGAAGAACGGAAATGGGTTCATTATGGATTAACTTCAACGGATGTTGTTGATACTGCATTATCTTATGTATTGAAACAGGCTAATACCATTTTATTAAAAGACATTGAGACATTTATCGAGATTTTAAAAAATAAAGCCATTGAACATAAGTATACAGTTATGATGGGACGGACCCATGGTGTCCATGCCGAACCAACTACATTTGGCTTAAAACTGGCTCTTTGGTACGAAGAAATGAAACGAAACCTAGAGCGATTTAAACAGGCAGCAACTGGCGTGGAGTTTGGTAAAATCTCCGGTGCGGTTGGAACTTATGCCAATATCAACCCGTTTGTAGAGCAATATGTATGTGAAAAGCTTGGATTAGAACGGGCGCCAATTTCCACCCAAACCTTGCAGCGTGATCGTCATGCCCACTACATGTCAACACTAGCCTTAATTGCAACATCTATTGAAAAATTTGCTGTTGAAGTGCGTGGGTTGCAAAAAAGTGAAACTCGTGAGGTGGAGGAATTTTTCGCAAAAGGTCAAAAAGGTTCTTCGGCCATGCCGCATAAGCGTAATCCAATTGGTTCAGAGAACATGACTGGAATGGCTCGCGTCATTCGCGGCTACATGATGACAGCTTACGAAAATGTGCCGCTGTGGCATGAACGAGATATCTCTCATTCTTCCGCTGAACGGATTATATTGCCTGATGCTACGATTGCATTGAACTATATGCTAAATCGCTTTAGCAATATCATTAAAAATCTGACGGTCTATCCGGAAAACATGAAACGCAACATGGATCGGACTCTTGGATTAATCTACTCTCAACGCGTGCTCCTTGCCCTAATTGATAAAGGCTTTTCACGTGAAGAAGCTTACGATACGGTTCAGCCAAAAGCAATGGAGGCTTGGGAAAAACAAGTTCCATTCCGCAGCTTAATTGAAGGTGATGAAAAAATTACCGCCAACCTTTCAGAGGCTGAAATTGCCGACTGTTTTGATTACTCTTACCACCTGCAACATGTGGATACAATTTTTGATCGACTTGGTTTAAATAATTAATAAAAAGGGGAGCCGGGACAAAATAAGTACCGGCTGCCCCCTGGGTTATGCCCATATTTTACAAAGAAGATTCCCAATATTGCGAATTAGGAGTGGTTTCCAATGAAAGAATTGCTTTATGAAGGCAAAGCGAAACGAATCTATCGAACAGACGATGAACAGGTAGTTTGGGTGGAATATAAAGATTCCGCCACGGCTTTTAACGGGCAAAAAAAGGCTGAGATTGCCGGAAAAGGTCGTTTAAATAATGAGATTACAAGTTTGCTTTTTTTAAAGTTAAAAGAAAACGGCATTGACTCTCATTTTATTAAACGGATTTCTGAGACGGAACAGCTGGTTAAAAAGGTAACCATCATTCCCCTTGAAGTTGTCGTTCGCAATGTGGCGGCAGGAAGCCTGTCAAAACGATTGGGAATTGAAGAAGGGCACCCATTGTCTAAGCCAATGGTTGAGTTCTATTTGAAAAATGATGAGTTGGGAGATCCATTGGTCACCCTAGATCATATCAGTGAACTGCAAGTTGCTTCAGCCGAGGAGATTACGATTTTAAGAGAAAAAGCCCTGGAAATAAATACCCTGTTGTTGAGCTTTTTTGATGAACTTGGCATTCGTTTAATTGACTTTAAATTAGAATTTGGCAAGGATGCGAACGGCGATATTTTGTTAGCCGATGAAATTTCACCGGATACTTGCCGCTTATGGGATAAAGAGACAAATGAAAAACTTGATAAAGACCGGTTCCGCCGCGATTTGGGAAGTTTAACAGAAGCCTACGAAACTATTCTTGAGAGACTTGGAGGTCACCAGCATGTATAAAGTAAAGGTATTCGTCACATTAAGAGAAAGTGTTTTAGACCCGCAAGGTAAAGCTGTTACTCACTCTTTACATTCATTAAACTATCAGGAAGTATCTGATGTCCGTATTGGCAAATACATGGAACTGACAATTGAAAAATCAGATCGGGATATCAATGAGGTTGTTAATGAGATCTGCTATAACCTCTTAGCCAATCCAGTTATTGAAGATTACCGTTACGAGGTAGAGGAGTGTGTCGCCCAGTGAGATTTGCGGTCATCGTTTTTCCTGGTTCTAACTGTGATGTCGATATGTACCATGCGATTAAAGACGAGCTGGGTGAAGAGGTCGAGTATGTTTGGCACGATACGGAGAGCCTGGATGAATTTGATGGAGTTCTATTGCCAGGGGGATTTTCCTACGGAGATTACTTACGTACAGGGGCAATTGCCCGTTTCAGTAAAGTAATGAAGGAGGTCGTTAAGGCGGCCGAGGCTGGCAAGCCGGTGCTTGGTGTATGTAATGGATTTCAGATTTTGTTAGAGGTTGGTCTGCTCCCGGGAGCTATGAGACGAAATGAAAGTCTTTCCTTTATTTGCAAGCCAGTGGAATTAATCGTGGAAAACAACCAAACGATGTTTTCCGGCGCCTATCAACAAGGGCAAACGATCACCGTTCCAGTTGCTCATGGGGAAGGTAATTACTATTGTGACGAAGAAACGCTGGCAGAATTAAGAGCCAATGATCAAATTGTGTTTACGTATAAGCATAATCCGAACGGAAGTCTGGCAGATATCGCTGGGATTGTAAATAAAAAAGGCAATGTCCTCGGAATGATGCCACACCCTGAACGAGCGGTGGATGAGCTTTTAGGCGGAGCCGATGGATTAAAATTGTTTCAATCAATTGTAAAGGCTTGGAGGGAATCACATGTTATTAAAGCTTGAACCAAATCCTGAACAAATTAAAGCCGAGAAGCTATATCAGCAAATGGGGCTGTCCGATGAAGAGTTTTCAATGGTTGAAAACATTCTTGGCCGTACTCCGAATTACACGGAGACTGGTTTGTTTTCGGTTATGTGGTCAGAGCATTGCAGCTATAAAAACTCTAAGCCGGTTCTAAAGAAATTTCCTATATCGGGTCCTAAGGTTCTCCAAGGTCCAGGTGAGGGTGCCGGAATCGTTGATATTGGTGATAATCAGGCCGTTGTGTTTAAAATTGAAAGCCATAATCACCCGTCAGCTATCGAGCCATATCAAGGGGCAGCAACTGGTGTCGGCGGAATTATCCGCGATGTTTTCTCCATGGGTGCTCGTCCAATTGCCATGCTGAACTCCCTGCGTTTTGGAGAGCTTGATTCAGCGAGAGTTCGTTATTTGTTTAAAGAAGTTGTCGCTGGGATCGCAGGATACGGAAACTGTATCGGAATTCCAACTGTTGGCGGTGAGGTTCAGTTTGATCCTTGCTATGAAGGCAATCCGCTAGTGAATGCCATGTGTGTGGGGTTAATTGACCACAAAGATATTAAAAAGGGTCAGGCTCACGGTGTCGGCAATACGGTCATGTATGTTGGAGCGAAAACGGGTCGTGACGGCATTCACGGCGCTACTTTTGCCTCAGAGGAATTAAATGAACAATCTGATGAAAAGCGCCCTGCCGTGCAAGTGGGCGATCCATTCATGGAAAAATTGCTATTGGAAGCATGCTTGGAATTGATTCACTCTGATGCACTTGTTGGAATCCAGGACATGGGGGCAGCCGGACTTACCAGCTCATCTGCGGAAATGGCCAGCAAGGCAGGAATGGGCCTTGAAATGAATCTTGACCTTGTCCCTCAACGCGAGACTGGAATGACCGCCTATGAAATGATGCTGTCAGAGTCGCAAGAGCGGATGTTAATTGTTGTTAAAAAGGGCCGCGAGCAAGAAATCGTGGATCTATTTAAAAAATATGATTTAGAGGCAGTGGCTGTTGGAACCGTAACAGATGATAAAATGCTTCGCCTGGTTCATCAAGGTGAGATCGTTGCTGATGTTCCAGTTGATGCTTTGGCGGAGGATGCACCGGTCTATCATAAACCTTCAATGCAGCCTGCTTACTTTGCTGAGTTTCAGTCAATGGAGGAGACTATTCCACAGATAACGGATGCAAAGGAAACTCTTTTAAACATTCTGAGTCAGCCGACAGTGGCGAGCAAGGAATGGGTCTATGAACAATATGACTACATGGTAAGAACAAATACAGTTGTATCTCCAGGATCGGACGCTTCCGTACTGCGCATTCGCGGTACTCGTAAAGCATTAGCGATGACAGTGGATTGTAATTCCCGTTACGTCTATTTGGACCCTGAAACCGGCGGTAAAATTGCCATTGCTGAAGCAGCCCGCAATATTGTTTGCTCTGGTGCAGAACCATTAGCGGTAACCGATTGCTTAAACTATGGCAGCCCGGAAAAACCAGAGGTATTTTGGCAGCTGGAAAAATCAGCAGACGGAATGAGTGAAGCATGCCGTGTCCTTGAAACCCCGGTCATTGGCGGAAACGTCTCATTATACAATGAAACAAGCGGTACAGCTGTGTACCCAACCCCGGTAATTGGCATGGTGGGTCTAGTTTCGGATCTTGACCATATTACCACACAGCATTTTAAACAGAACGGTGACCTGATTTATCTTCTAGGGGAAACGAAAGCTGAATTTGGCGGAAGCGAACTGCAAAAGCTTCTGAACGGAAAAATATTCGGCAAATCTCCTGAGTTGGATGTAGAAGTTGAGAAGAAGCGACAAAATCAAGTACTGACAGCGATTCGTGCTGGCCTTGTTCAATCAGCCCACGACCTATCAGAAGGTGGCTTAGCGGTTGCGCTATCTGAATCACTTTTTGCCAATGAACACCTTGGCGCGGAAGTCATCATTAATGGAGACTCGGTGTCAGCTTTATTTAGTGAAACACAATCACGTTTCCTTTTAACAGTTAAAAAAGAGCATCAAGCAGAATTTGAAAGATTAGTAGAAGCAAAATACATTGGAACCGTAACAGAATCTGGTGCGTTGACTATTCAGAATGAGTCGGAAACTATTTTGAAAGCACAGGTTGAGGAATTAAAAGCTGCTTGGAAAGGAGCAATTCCATGCTTGCTGAAATCAAAGGCTTAAACGAAGAGTGCGGTATTTTTGGAGTCTGGGGACATCAGGATGCCGCCCAGCTCACCTATTACGGGCTTCATAGCTTACAGCATCGCGGTCAGGAAGGCACTGGCATCGTGGTGTCAGATGGAAAACAGCTAAAAGGTGTAAAAGGTGAAGGGCTGGTTACCGAAATTTTTAATGCAGATAGGATTGCCGAATTAACCGGAACAGCGGCAATCGGTCATGTTCGTTACGCAACAGCAGGAGGCGGCGGCTATGAAAATGTTCAGCCGCTGCTGTTCCACTCACAAACGGGGAGTCTTGCTCTAGCTCATAACGGGAATCTCGTAAATGCCACTTCACTGAAACATCAGCTTGAGACTCAGGGAAGTATTTTTCAAACAAGCTCTGATTCCGAAGTACTGGCGCATTTAATCAGAAGAAGCGGGTTTCCGCACATGAATGATAAAGTAAAAAATGCCCTTTCAATGTTAAAAGGTGCCTATGCCTACTTGATCATGACAGAAACCGAGCTTATGGTGGCGCTTGATCCGCATGGCTTACGGCCGCTGTCGCTAGGCTGTCTGGGCGATGCCTACGTGGTAGCTTCCGAAACCTGTGCTTTTGATGTCGTGGGGGCTGAATATATCCGCGACATTATGCCTGGCGAATTATTGATAATTAACGAAAACGGACTAACATCAGAACGGTTCGCGGTTAGTACAACAAAGGCCATCTGTATGATGGAATATATTTATTTTTCAAGACCGGATAGCAATATTCAGGGAATCAATGTTCATACTGCCCGTAAAAGTCTTGGGAAAAGAATGGCCATTGAGGCACCTATTGAAGCAGATGTTGTTACTGGTGTGCCTGATTCGAGCATATCCGCGGCGATTGGTTATGCAGAGGAGTCCGGGATCCCATATGAAATGGGGTTAATTAAAAATAAATATGTAGGCAGGACTTTCATCCAGCCTTCGCAAACATTGAGGGAGCAAGGGGTTAAAATGAAGCTGTCTGCCGTTCGTGGAGTTGTCGAAGGCAAGCGGGTTGTAATGGTTGATGACTCGATTGTCCGCGGAACAACAAGCAGAAGAATTGTCAAAATGCTGAAAGAAGCAGGGGCGACTGAAGTTCATGTGGTAATCAGCTCACCTCCGATTAAAAATCCTTGTTTTTATGGAATTGATACCTCATCAAAAGAAGAGTTAATTGCCTCTGACAAGTCTGTAGAAGAGATTCGACAAATTATCGGGGCGGATTCGTTAACGTTTATCAGTACGGACGGCATGCTGAAGGCCCTTGGTCAAGTGGATGGAACCGACGGGTTTTGTCTTGGCTGCTTTACCGGCAATTATCCGACTGAAATTTATCCAGATACATTACAATACTATTATCAAAAGGGGTGACCGACATGGCAAACGCCTATCGGCAAGCAGGTGTTGATATTGAAGCAGGCTATGAAGCCGTCTCCAGAATGAAAAAACACGTACAAAGAACGGCTCGTGCTGGAGTGATTGGCGGGCTGGGCGGTTTTGGCGGCATCTTTGATTTATCATCGCTCCAATACAAAGAGCCTGTCTTGGTGTCAGGCACTGACGGGGTTGGCACGAAGCTGAAGCTAGCTTTCATGCTCGATCGTCACGATACCATTGGAATTGATGCGGTGGCCATGTGTGTGAATGATATTGTTGTTCAGGGAGCGGAGCCGCTTTACTTTTTAGATTATATTGCCTGCGGGAAAGCAATACCTGAAAAAATTGAAGCGATTGTCAAGGGAATTGCCGATGGATGTGAGCAGGCAGGATGTGCCTTAATTGGCGGCGAGACTGCTGAAATGCCTGGATTATATCGCGAGGAAGAGTATGATTTGGCCGGTTTTTCCGTGGGAGCATGTGAAAAGCAAAATCTAATTACAGGTGATTCGATTAAACCGGGTGATGTACTCATAGGCCTTGCTTCGAGTGGGATTCACAGCAATGGGTATTCTCTTGTTAGAAAAGTGTTTAATAATTGGTCATTAATTGAGTTTGTCGATGAGCTTGGCTGTACATTAGGAGAAGAGTTATTAAGGCCGACAAAAATTTATGTAAAGCCGATTTTGTCAGCCCTTAAGAACTTTCATGTGAAAGGAATGGCCCATATTACTGGCGGCGGTTTTATTGAAAATATTCCAAGAATGCTTCCTGCTGGAATGGGTGCTGAACTTAATGAGAAAAGCTGGCAGATTCCTTCTATTTTTAAATTGATTTCTGAGGTTGGACAGATCGACTATAAAGAAATGTATAATATTTTTAATATGGGGATTGGCATGGTTGTGGCTGTTCAGAAGGAAGAAGCCACAGATGTGTTGAAGCATTTTCAACAAATGGGCGAAAATGCTTATGAAATAGGAGTTGTCACCGATCAAGAAGGAATTGCCATCCATGCTTTTGGAGGCAAACGATGAAAAAAATAGCCGTATTTGCCTCAGGAAGCGGAAGTAATTTTCAGGCAATTGTCGATGCTGTTCATAACGGTAAATTATCGGCCCAACTCACCCTGCTTGTTTGCGACAAGCCGGGAGCCTATGTAATTGAGCGGGCTAAAGGGACAGGAATTCCCTTTTTTGTATTCAACCCTAAGGATTATCATAGTAAACATGACTTTGAACAGGAAATTGTCAGTTTGTTAAAAGAAAATCAAATTGATTTTGTAGTCCTGGCAGGATATATGAGACTCATCGGCCCTACTCTTTTACGAGAGTTCGAAGGGAAAATTGTGAATATCCACCCTTCTCTACTACCGAATTTTCCAGGTAAGGATGCGATTGGTCAGGCTTTGGCGGCACAGGCAGAGTGGAGCGGAGTGACCATTCATTTTGTTGATGAAGGAATGGATACAGGTCCAATTATTGTACAAGAGCGGGTACGATTAGAGGAAAATGAAACAAGAGAAAGCCTCCAAACCAAAATTCAAGCAATCGAACACAAGTTATATCCAGACATTCTACAAATGCTGTTGACACGAGGAGAGGTAGGAGAACATGAAAAAACGCGCGCTAATTAGTGTTTCTGATAAAAGTGGTGTAGCCGAATTTGCCCGGGAGCTTGTTAGCCTTGGCTTTGAGATAGTTTCAACAGGCGGAACGAAAAAAACGCTTCAAGAGCAGGGGATACCGGTCATTGGTGTTAGCGATGTTACCGGGTTTCCGGAAATCCTGGAAGGCAGGGTAAAAACTTTAAATCCCTTTATTCATGGCGGTTTATTAGCGAAGCATGACCAGAAGGACCATCAAGAGCAGTTAGAGGCACATGGTATTCAACCGATTCAGGTAGTTTGTGTGAATCTCTATCCCTTCCAGCAAACGATTGAAAAACAGGATGTCACCGAAGCAGACGCGATTGAGAACATTGATATTGGCGGCCCGGCCATGCTGCGTGCCTCAGCCAAGAACCATCAGTACGTAACAGTTGTAGTCGATCCTACCGATTATGAAACCGTACTGACCGAATTAAAAGCTGACGGGAAAACAACTCTTGAAACAAGAAAGACATTGGCAGCTAAAGTATTCCGTCATACAGCGGCTTATGATGCGTTAATCGCAGAGTATATGACCAAACTAGTTGAAGAAGAAACGCCGGAAAAATTAACGGTTACTTATGAGTTGAAGCAAACTCTCCGTTACGGCGAAAATCCACACCAAAAGGCTGCTTTTTATAAAAAGCCATTAGGCTCCTCTTTTTCCATTGCCTATGCTGAGCAGCTTCACGGCAAAGAGCTTTCTTACAACAATATCAATGATGCGGATGCAGCATTGCAAATTGTAAAGGAATTCCAAGAACCAGCGGCAGTTGCAGTTAAGCACATGAATCCATGTGGTGTCGGAACGGGAAACAACGTGTTTGAGGCGTTTGAAAAAGCATTTGCAGCTGACCCGGTTTCCATTTTTGGAGGAATAATTGCATTTAATCGTGAGGTAGATGAAGTAACAGCTGGAAAGCTTCATGAAATCTTTTTAGAAATAATCATTGCTCCGGCGTTTTCTCAGAAAGCAATAGAGATATTAACCGCGAAAAAGAATTTACGTTTATTAACGGTTCCGTTTGAGCTAGGCAAAAAGACGGAATTGAAAATGACAACGATTGAGGGCGGACTATTAGTCCAAGAGCAAGACCGATATACACTGGACGATGCTACGATCACAGTTCCAACAAAAAGGCAGCCAACTGATGCAGAATGGGCAGCACTGAAATTAGGCTGGAAGGTTGTTAAGCATGTGAAATCCAACGCTATTGTGGTAGCAAATGATGATATGACGTTAGGGATTGGCGCAGGTCAAATGAACCGGGTAGGGTCTGCAGAAATCGCCCTTAAGCAGGCCGGTAAACAAGCAGAAGGTGCTGCGCTGGCTTCTGATGCCTTTTTCCCTATGAACGATACGGTGGAAGCAGCTGCAAAAGCAGGCATTACCGCGATCATCCAACCGGGTGGCTCTATCCGTGATGAGGATTCGATTAAAAAAGCGGATGAGTATGGCATTGCGATGGTATTTACCGGAGTAAGACATTTTAAACATTAATCGGGTGGTGAAAATGGTGAAGGTTCTAGTAATTGGCCGAGGCGGCAGAGAGCATGCCATTTGCCAGAAGGTAATGGAAAGTCCGCTGGTGGAAAAAGTATTTGCGGCTCCAGGAAATGTCGGAATGACAAATGTTGCAGAGCTTGTTTTCATTGAAGAATCTAATCAAGAACTCCTTGTGCAATTTGCCAAGGAAGAGGGCATCGGATTAACGATAATTGGTCCGGAAGTACCGCTGCTCGAAGGATTGGCTGATCGCTTTCAACAAGAAGGTCTAAAGGTGTTTGGACCATCAAAAGCCGCAGCAGAAATTGAAGGCAGCAAATCGTTTGCAAAAGAACTGATGGAAAAATACCAAATTCCTACCGCTGAATATGGTGTGTTTACCTCTTTTGAGGAAGCACGTGCGTATTTGGAGGAAAAGGGTGCACCAATCGTCATTAAAGCTGACGGTTTAGCCGCAGGTAAGGGCGTTACGGTTGCCATGACAAAAGAAGAGGCGTTGGCAAGCTTAGAGAACATGTTGATTGATCGGCAATTTGGCGAGGCATCTTCAAGGGTGGTCATCGAGGAATTTTTGGATGGAGAAGAATTTTCCTTAATGGCATTTGTCAATGGTGAAGTGGTCATTCCGTTGGAAATTGCCCAAGATCATAAGCGAGTATTTGATGGGGATCAAGGGCCGAATACCGGTGGAATGGGTGCCTATTCACCAGTACCGCATATTGACGCGGAAACCGTGCAAACGGCAATCGATACCATTTTACATCCCGCTGCTAAGGCTCTTATCAGCGAAAACCGCAGCTTTTGTGGAATTCTCTATGCTGGACTTATCAAAACGGCAGCCGGTCCAAAGGTCATTGAATTTAATGCCCGCTTTGGGGACCCGGAAACACAAGTTATTTTACCAAGACTGCAGTCAGATTTAGTTCAAGTTATACTGGACTTATTAAACGGTAAGACGCCTGTTCTTGAGTGGGACCCTCAGCAAATGCTGGGTGTTGTCGTAGCTGCAAAAGGCTATCCGGGTGAGTATCAAAAAGGTGCTGTACTGGAGGGCTTAGGTGAAATAGGTAACGATGCTTATGTATTTCATGCAGGTACTTCATTAAATGAAACTGGTGAATTTGTTACAGCAGGAGGAAGAGTCCTGCTTGTCGGAGCAAAAGCAGCATCATTGTCAGAAGCGCAGACAAAGGTTTACAAAGAACTGGAAAAACTGAAGAGTGACGGTGTTTTTTACCGTAAAGATATCGGATTCAAAGCTATTTCACACGTCTTCTAGAACGGCGCATAAACGCATAAATCAGAGCAACAATGCTGCCAATTAATAAGATTAGAACAAAAGCCGTATGGGTTAACCATTCGAAAAACATAGAGGATTCTTCCTTTCAATGGGGCTGTCCCGCGTGAGTGCGGGCAGCCCTTTTTGATTGTTGAAATGATATAACGACGAGAATAACTGGGATATCAACGAAAATGCCCAGGCTATCGACGCAAAAACAGATCATATCGACGAAAATGCCCAGGTTATCGACGCAAAAACAGATCTTATCGACACAAATGCCCAGGCTATCGACGTGAAAATAATTTATCGACGCAAAAACCAAGGTTATCGACGTAAAAGCAGATCTTATCGACGAAAATGCCCAGGTTATCGACGTAAAACCAGATCTTATCGACACAAATGCCCAGGCTATCGACGTGAAAATAATTTATCGACGCAAAAACCAAGGTTATCGACTTAAAAGCAGATCTTATCGACGAAAATGCCCAAGTTATCAACGTAAAAATAATTTATCGACGCAAAAACCAAGGTCATCGACGTAAAACCAGATCTTATCGACGAAAATGCCTAGGTTATCGACGTAAAAACCAATTATATCGACACAAAAGCCCAGGCTATCGACGCAAAAACCAATTATATCGACGAAAATGTCACGGTTTTCTCAGCAAAAAATAATGTATCAACGCAAATTCCACTTTTATCTACAAACCCGCACTCAGGTCGGATTATATGGCACAATCTCATCGCCATCTAAATTCGTCAATCCTTCCATTCCATCCATAGAATCATTTTGTGGCGTGGAACACGCCATGTTCTCCTGGTATTTTTCAAACATAGCTGTCATCGGGCAATATCGAACAATTCCTTCTGCAACCTTCATCGCAGCGCAAATTGCCACAAAAAAATAAGAATCTCTCCACGGATGCTTGACCATTTTGGCCGTACACCAGGAAAGAATCGCTAGTCCTGCTGTGATGCGGATCAGGGCATTAACAATACCGATATTTGGGCTAATTTTCATGATACTCACTCCTTAGTAAAGTTCTTACAATATTTATCAATTCTTTACTGCTTTAAAATATAAAATATGATAGTATAGTAAATAAGATTTTTGTAAGGGTTTTCTTTTTTGGTACAAAAGGGGTAAAAACCACTAATAAAGCAAAAGTTTGTCCCAACCAGTCATACCCTTGATAACAAACAATATAATTTTATATAGAGAACTACCCACTATTTTTAGGGAGGGAATTGTATGCTAGATCAACGCTACCGATGGAAAAATAAACATTTACGCATGCATGTATCCGTTTTGGATGGCCATACGTCTCCCACCATTTTATTGAAAAACGCCTTGTACCTAAATCAGACGTTTCGTAAGTGGATGAGAGCGAATATTTGGATTTATGATGATCGGATTGTTTATGTGGGGGAAAATCTGCCAGTACGCCTTGAAAACTGTGAGGTCATTGATTGCTCCAATCAAATCCTGGTACCGGGATATATTGAACCACATGCACATCCGTTTCAATTATATAATCCCCATACACTTGCGGCCTATGCATCCCAATTTGGTACGACCACATTAATCAACGATAATATGGCGCTTGTTTTACATATGAAAAAAAGGGAAGCGTTTACATTATTAAGGGATTTACGGTCGTTACCATCCACGATGTTTTGGTGGTGCCGCTTTGATTCACAAACGGAAATTTTGAATGAAGAGGAGCCGTTTTCGCATAGTAATGTGAAGGCATGGCTGGAACATGATGCGGTTCTCCAAGGCGGAGAATTGACAGGGTGGCCGAAATTGCTTGACGGTGATGATATGATGCTGCACTGGATTCAAGAAGCAAAACGGATGCGTAAACAAATTGAAGGTCATTTTCCGGGAGCTTCTGAAAAGACATTGGCTAAAATGATGTTATTAGGTGCAGATTGTGACCACGAGGCGATTAATGGTGAGGAAATATACAATCGACTTATGCAGGGCTATATGGTATCACTTCGATATTCCTCCATCCGTCCTGACCTGCCGGACTTATTAGATGATATGAAGCGAATGGGAATTGACGCTTATGACCGAATGTTCTTTAATACAGATGGATCCTCCACTGCATTTTATGAGCAAGGGATTACAGATCAAATGATTCGGATTGCCATTGAAAAAGGAGTTCCTGTCATTGATGCCTATAATATGGCAACCGTCAATATTGCCCGATACTATAATATTGATTACCTAATAGGGAATATTGCGACAGGTAGGGTTGCCAATATAAACTTTTTATCAAGCATTGAAAATCCAACACCTGTCTCTGTACTTGCTAAAGGAAAATGGGTAAAACGCGACGGCGAGAAGGTAGAAGACAGTTATTTATCGGTTAATTGGGAGCAATATGGCTTAGAACCGATGGAGTTGAATTGGGAATTATCAATGGATGATCTGCAATTTTCTATGCCGTTTGGGATTAAAATGGAAAATTCGGTCATTACCAAGCCTTACTCCATTTCGATTGACGTATCCGGAGACGAACTGCCATCCACCCATGATGAATGCTATTTTACCCTGATTGACCGTAAAGGGAATTGGCGGATTAATACACTGTTAAAAGGGTTTGCGAGCAGTCTGTCGGCACTGGCGAGTTCTTTTTCCAATACCGGCGATATTATATTAATAGGAAAAAATAAGCAGGATATGCTTCATGCTTTTAATAGAATGAAAGAATTAGGCGGGGGAATTGTCCTTGTGGAAAACGGTGAGATTGTCTGTGAATTGCCGCTTCCACTAGGAGGGATTATGTCCGATTTGCACCTTGAGGATTTAATGATTCAGGAAAAAAGATTATTCACCGAACTGAAGCAGCGCGGGTATGTCTTCTCTGATCCTATCTATAGTTTGCTTTTCTTTTCATCCACTCATTTGCCCTACATTCGCATTACCCAACAGGGAATGTACGATGTCATGAATAAAACAGTACTCTTTCCATCGATAATGCGTTAAACTATAATTGTTTAAAGAATTAAAGTATAAAAGAGTCAGGCTTCACATTACCAATATTGAGGTGTTAGATGAATGAAAAAATGGGCTGTTGCAGCAGCAGCGGTCCTTTTACTGTTCTCCGGCTGCAGTAAGAAGGAAACCGTAAATGGATCGGTTAAGGGTGATAAGAACGAAAATAAGGTGATCGAAGAAGAGCCAAAACAAGAAGAGAGCTATTATTTTCCATTAACCGGTGTCCAATCTGAAACAAAAACGGATGGAAGAGCTGTAGCAGTGATGATCAATAATCATCCGAAAGCAAGACCGCAATCCGGATTAAACAAAGCTGATATCGTTTATGAAATCCTTGCAGAAGGTGATATCACACGATTTATGGCTGTTTTTCAAAGCGAAAAGCCGACCAATATCGGGCCTGTCCGCAGTGCCAGGGATTATTATATTGAACTGGCAAAAGGGTTTAAAGCGCTCTATATTGCCCATGGATACAGTCCAGAAGCACAGAAGATGCTGAACAACAATTACGTGGATAATTTAAATGGTATGGTTTACGACGGAACATTATTCAAACGTTCGACTACCCGCCAAGCACCTCACAATTCCTATATTACGTATGAAAATATTTTAAAAGGTGTAGAGCTTAAACATTACAAAATGGATCAAACACCACCTGCTTTTACCTTTATGAAGCCAGAAGACACGGACAAGATTACTGGAACTGATGCAAAATCGGTGATGATTCATTATTCCAACAGCGGGATTTCCAATTCGATTATCGAGTTTGACCAAACTTCGAAAAAATATAAACGTTTCTCTGGTGGGGAGCAGACCGTTGACTTGGAAACCAACGAGCCAATCCTGCTTGATAATATTTTCATTGTAGAGGCTGAGCATCAAGTAATTGATTCTGCGGGACATCGAGATATTAATTTACAATCCGGCGGAAAAGCTTACTTGCTCCAAATGGGGAAAGTAAATGAGCTCAATTGGGAGAATCGAAACGGACGAATAATCCCTGTTAAGGATGGAAAAGAAGTTCCATTTGTTCCAGGGAAAACTTGGGTGAATGTGGTTCCGACCGATCCCGGAATGGCAAAAAGTGTCTCATTTAGAAATAATTAAAGTTTATTAAAAAAGGGGTAAAAGATCATGCAAATAAATAAATTACGAGGCAAAGAACTCGATCAATTATTTAAAGCTATTCTTTCATTAGAAGACCTAGAAGAGTGCTATCGCTTTTTTGATGATTTGTGTACGATTAATGAAATTCAAGCCTTGGCACAGCGCCTTGATGTTGCGAGAATGCTAAGAGAAGGCAATACGTATCATAAAATCGAGGCAGAAACAGGTGCTAGTACTGCTACCATTTCCCGAGTGAAACGGTGCTTGAATTTTGGAAATGACACCTATGAAATGGTGTTGGAACGAATTAACGAGCAGGATAGCAAAGCAGAAAAGGAATAAGTAAACAGACCGGAGAACTATTCTTCGGTTTTTTCTTTTGAAACCAGATATTTCTATTTGCAGTTTCATTGTTTTATTTTTGTATCGATTCTGCTAATGCTATAATGGTGTAATGGAATGATTTAATAGGGGGAGCCTTGTATGTATGATTTTCGCGAGTGGCGACATGTGTTTAAACTCGATCCAAATAAAGAGATATCTGATGAACATATAGAAAAAATCTGTGAATCTGGAACAGATGCCGTCATTGTAGGCGGATCTGACGGTGTGACGCTGGAAAACGTGCTCGATTTAATGGCACGGGTTCGCCGTTACACAGTGCCTTGTGTCCTGGAGGTTTCCAGTATTGAGTCGGTAACACCTGGTTTTGATCTTTATTTTATCCCAACAGTATTAAATAGCAGCGATTCAACCTGGATCACCGGAATTCACCATCAGGCTGTAAAGGAATTTGGTGAAATCATGAATTGGGAAGAAATCATCATGGAGGGGTATTGCATTCTGAATGAGGACTGTAAAGCTGCCCAATTGGCTTCAGCAAACGCTGATTTAACCATAGATGATGTCAGGGCCTATGCGATGATGGCAGAAAAAATGTTTCAGCTGCCTATTTTTTATTTAGAATACAGCGGTAAACTGGGTAACCCTGAAGTAGTTGCAGAGGTAAAGCAGGTACTGGAGAAAACCGTTCTTTTCTATGGTGGAGGCATTTCGACACCCGCACAGGCAAGTGAAATGGCCAAATCAGCCGATGTTATTGTAGTTGGGAACGCCCTCTATGATGATTTTGAACAAGCGCTAGAAACAGTTAAAGCCGTTCGATAGTATTTGCTTAAACTGGCAGAGAACGGTACAATAACAAATAAGAACAAATGTTTGTATGGTGGTGGAATAATGCAATATTTAACTGACAAGTTATTAAACGGCTTGAACCCGGAACAGCAAAATGCCGTAAAAGCAACGGACGGCCCACTGTTAATTATGGCAGGTGCCGGCAGTGGTAAGACAAGAGTATTAACCCATCGTATAGCCTATTTAATTGTTGAAAAACGGGTGAATCCGTACAACATTTTGGCCATTACGTTTACAAATAAAGCTGCCCGAGAGATGAGAGACAGAATTCGGAAAATGATGGGCGGAGTGGCGGAAGAAATTTGGATTTCCACTTTTCACTCTATGTGCGTACGTATTTTACGCCGAGATATTGACCGGATCGGCTATAACCGTAATTTTACCATTTTGGACACGGGAGACCAGCAATCTGTCATTAAAGGAATTTTAAAAGAAAAGAACCTTGACCCCAAAAAATTTGATCCCCGTGCCATTCTTGGGTCCATCAGTTCCGCAAAAAATGAAATGATTGATTATGAGGAATATGGAAAAACAGCTGGTGGATATTTTGAACAAACTGTAGCTGAAGTCTATGAGGCCTATCAAAAGAAACTTCGCCAAAATCAGTCTTTGGATTTTGATGATCTCATTATGCTAACGATTCAACTATTCAAGCGCGTTCCGGAAGTGCTCGAATATTATCAACGTAAGTTTCAGTATATTCATGTGGACGAGTATCAGGATACCAACAAGGCTCAATATTTGTTGGTAAAATTTCTGGCGAATCGATTTAAAAATCTTTGTGTTGTGGGGGATTCCGACCAATCTATTTATCGTTGGAGGGGTGCGGACATTGCCAATATTCTTTCGTTTGAGAAGGATTATCCAAACGCCAATGTGATTCTTTTGGAACAAAACTACCGCTCTACCAAAAGAATATTGTTAGCGGCAAATAAAGTAATTGAACACAACTTTAATCGTAAGGCAAAGAATCTTTGGACGGAAAATCCTGAAGGTCATAAACTATCTTATTATCGGGCAGACAGCGAGCAGGGGGAAGCCCAGTTTGTGATCAGTAAAATTAAGGAATTTACCCGTGATGGCGGTCATAAACTTTCTGACATTGCCATTCTTTATCGAACAAATGCCCAGTCCCGTGTAATGGAAGAAGTGCTGCTTAAATCGAATATTAGCTATTCCATAGTTGGCGGCACCAAGTTCTATGACAGAAAAGAAATAAAAGATATGCTTGCGTATCTACGTCTGATTTCAAATCCAGATGACGATATTAGTCTTGCACGGATTATCAATGTTCCAAAGCGGGGCATCGGTGCAAGCTCCTTTGATAAAATGGCCGATTTTGCCGCGATGCATGATATGTCTATTTTTCAAGCGCTGGATTCAATCGATCTAATTGGAGTTAGTCCCAAAATTACAAAAGCAGCCAAGGAATTCCGTGATTTAATCAAAAATTACACGAGAATGCAGGAATTCATGTCTGTAACGGAATTAGTAGAGGAAATTTTGGAGAAAACCGGTTATCGGGAAATGCTCAAAGCGGAAAAGTCACTGGAAGCCCAGAGCCGTCTTGAGAACTTGGAGGAATTATTATCCGTTACCAAAAACTTCGAGGAAACAAATGAAGATCGAACCCTTGTCGCTTTCTTAACGGATTTAGCACTTGTGGCAGATATTGATTCTATGGATGATGAGGAAGAAAAGTCTGATTCTGTGGTTTTGATGACCCTGCACTCTGCTAAAGGTTTAGAATTTCCTGTTGTTTTCTTGATAGGTATGGAGGAAGGCGTGTTCCCACATAGCCGTTCTTTGATGGAAGAATCGGAAATGGAAGAGGAACGACGTCTAGCTTATGTAGGCATTACAAGGGCAGAGCAAAGGCTAATCTTGACGAATGCCCAAATGCGGACTCTTTTTGGACGCACGAACATGAATCCTGCCTCCAGATTTATCAGTGAAATTCCTGAGGATCTCTTGGAAGGTGTAGAACCTGAAAAGAGAACTACTCCTTTTGGTTCACGAGGAATGGGAACATCAACCTCCTCCTTTGGCGGGGGGCAACGGGCTTCCTTTGGAGCACCTGCCACCCAGAAAAAACCAGTCATGCGCCCGGTTTCAGCAGCTACCACCACTGGCGGTGACGAAATTGGCTGGAAGGTTGGCGATAAAGCGGAGCACGGAAAATGGGGGATTGGGACTGTTGTCAGTGTGAAAGGTCAAGGAGAAGGAACCGAGCTTGATATTGCTTTTCCAAGCCCAACAGGCATTAAACGTCTGTTGGCGAAATTTGCACCGATAAAAAAAGCGTAACTACATTGCCCAATTTGCAGTCATATAGATGAGGATTTTTTTATGAAAGGGCTGGATTTATGGACTTTCAAAACACAGAACAAAGAGTAAAAGAACTTAGAAACTTATTAAATCAGTACGGCTATGAATATTATGTTCTGGACAAGCCATCTGTACCGGACGCTGAATATGATCGAATCATGCAGGAGCTTTTAAAGTGGGAAGAGACCTACCCGCAGCTGAGAACTGAAGATTCCCCCACGCAGCGTGTCGGCGGTGCCGTACTAGATATGTTTGAAAAAGTGCAACATCGCGTTCCTATGCTCAGTTTGGGCAATGCCTTTAATGAGCAGGACTTACGGGATTTTGACCGACGGATTCGCCAAGCGGTCGGGGACAAGATTTCCTATGTGTGTGAATTAAAGATTGATGGATTAGCGGTTTCCTTGAGATATGAAGAGGGGTTATTTGTCCAGGGGGCTACTCGTGGTGATGGGACTATTGGCGAAGATATTACCAATAATTTAAAAACGATTAAATCCATGCCCCTCCGTTTAACCGAAAATGTCTCCATTGAGGTGCGCGGTGAAGCATTTATGCCGAAACGGTCCTTTGAAATGTTAAATGAGGCTCGCAAAGAACGTGGTGAAGAGTTGTTTGCCAATCCTAGAAATGCTGCAGCCGGCTCATTGCGGCAGCTTGATCCGAAAATTGCAGCAGCAAGGCGACTCGATGTCTTTTTATATGGAATCGGTAATCCGGAGGCAATCGGGGCTGACTCCCATAGTGGGGGCCTTGATTATTTGGACCAACTAGGCTTTAAAACCAATAAGGAACGCAGAAGATGCGCCACCATTGATGATGTCCTCGAATTTATTCAAGGCTGGACAGAAAAACGACCGCAGCTTCCATATGAAATTGACGGCATTGTGATCAAGGTGGATTCTTTGGATCAGCAGGCTGAGCTGGGTACAACGGCAAAAAGTCCACGATGGGCAATTGCTTACAAGTTCCCTGCTGAAGAAGTAATCACGACTCTCCTAGACATCGAATTAAGTGTTGGCAGAACGGGTGTCATTACCCCGACTGCGATCCTTGAACCGGTAAAAGTGGCGGGAACCACCGTGCAAAGGGCTTCCTTGCATAATGAAGATTTAATTCGCGAAAAAGATATAAAAATCGGTGACAAAGTTGTGATTAAAAAAGCAGGGGATATCATTCCGGAGGTTGTCAATGTATTGGCAGACCAACGGACTGGAGAAGAAGTGGACTTTTACATGCCGACACATTGTCCGGAATGTGAAAGTGAGCTTGTCAGACTGGATGGCGAAGTGGCCCTCCGCTGCATTAATCCCAAATGTCCGGCACAGATCCGTGAGGGTTTAATTCATTTTGTTTCCAGAGATGCAATGAATATTGAGGGCCTTGGTGAAAAGGTCATCAGCCAGCTATTTGCAGAAAAATTGATTTCTGACGTAGCCGATATTTATAAGCTCACTCGTGAACAATTGATGGAACTTGAACGCATGGGGGAAAAGTCTGTTTCCAATCTATTGCAGGCGATTGAAGCATCTAAAGATAATTCTCTAGAAAAATTACTGTTCGGATTAGGGATCCGCCTTGTTGGAGCAAAAGCGGCGAAAACTTTGGCCCAGCAATTTGAAACAATGGAACGACTTGCTTCTACTTCTAAAGAGGAGTTAATTGCCATAAATGAAATAGGCGATAAGATGGCTGATTCGATCGTTAGCTTTTTCGAACAAGAAGAAGCCAAGGAGCTTATTCAGGAGTTGGTAGCTGCCGGTGTAAATATGGACTATAAAGGGACAAAGCCGGTTTCTGCAGAGGAATCTGATTCTATTTTTGCAGGAAAAACAGTTGTTCTCACTGGGAAATTGGAGCAATTAAAAAGGAATGAAGCAAAAGAAAAAATTGAGGCTCTTGGCGGCAATGTGGCGGGCAGCGTCAGCAAAAAAACTCATCTGGTTGTGGCTGGTGCGGACGCAGGTTCCAAGTTAACCAAAGCTCAAGAATTGGGAATTGAAGTATGGGATGAGGAGAGACTCATTGCAGAATTAAATAAGTAAGAGGTGTTTCAACGTGAGAAAGCTCTCAGTTCTTGCGCTCTCTCTGGTTTTAATTCTTAGTGCCTGTGCACCGAATTTTGGAAAGCAAAATAGCACAGGCCAAACGGAGGAAAAGACGAAAGGGCAGGCTATTATACCGAAGTATAATATCTCTGATAATTACTATCGGACGATTTTGCCCTTTCAACCAGGAGAAGCGCGCGGGTTGGTCGTAAATAATATTAATACAAGATATGATTTAAATGAGTTCGAAATGGGGTTAATGCGTATTGCCCAAAACAGCTTTGATACGGATAAATATTATTTCCGAGAAGGTCAGGAGATCAAAGCTAAAACGGTTAAGTTATGGCTAAACAGGAAGTATACGGATGCTCAGCTAACCGAAAAAGGCCTTAAGGCACCCGATAATATCGGGCTAAATCCGGTTGATACGGGTCCTGCCGGTGAGCCAAGCAGTCCGTTATATTTGGCACACCTACTAGAGCATGATTACCTGACAAAGGATGATAATGGCAACGTAAAATTAGCAGGGGTCACGATTGGTCTAGCTCTTAACTCTATTTACTATTACCGTGTACAGCAAGGTGAAGGGTTCATTGAAAAAGAGAAAAAAATTGACTTTGCCGAAATGGACCGTGAAGGTAAAAAGATTGCCGAAGAGGTCGTAAAACGAGTACGAGGCATTAAGAGTCTAGAAGAGGTGCCGATTACCATCGCCCTGTTCCAGCAGCAAAGCAAAACATCTGTTGTTCCGGGGAATTTCTTTGCCTATACAACGGTTGATAAAGGAAGCTCGAGCCTGAATGGATGGGAAAAGCTTGACGAGAAATATTATTTATTCCCGTCAACCGACGCCCAAGAAGCTCATAGGGATGATGTAACGGCTTTCTTAAACTTTAAGCAAGATGTTGAAGAATACTTCCCTAATTTTAATGGTGTCATCGGAAGAGCTTTTTATACAGGTGATCAGCTGCAAGATCTCAATATTACGATACCAATTCAATTTTACGGAAAAACAGAAGGTGTGGGCTTCGCTCAATACGTTACTGGTTTAGTAATCGAACACTTTCCAAAATATTTATCGGTATCTGTCAATGTAACATCTGTGGATGGTCCGGAAGCCCTGATCGTGAAAAAGGCCAATGAAACGGAACCGTTTGTCTATATTTACCAATAAAATAATCCGGGATCATCCCGGATTATTTTTTTTTATAAGCAACCTTTGTAAGCAGATAGAAAATAATAATGAGGGTAGCATAAATGTTGTGGGACTATGTTTAGTTCGTAGGAGGGGTTTATAGAATGGTACAACCATATAAACATGAACCATTTACAGATTTTACATTGGAGGAGAACCGCCAAGCGTACCTGAAAGCACTTCAAACTGTTGAGGGCTATTTAGGCAAAGATTATGATCTAGTCATAGGCGGTGAAAAAATCTCAACTCAAGAGAAAATTGTATCCTATAATCCGGCCAAAAAAGAAGAAGTAATTGGTCGTGTTTCCAAGGCTAGCAAGGAACATGCGGAAAAAGCCATGCAGGCAGCCGTTGAAGCATTTAAAACGTGGAAAAAAACAAAAGCGGAAGTCCGCGCCGATGTACTTTTTAAAACGGCAACCATTATACGTCGACGAAAGCACGAGTTTTCGGCCCTTTTAACAAAGGAAGCAGGCAAGCCTTGGAGAGAGGCAGATGCTGATACGGCAGAAGCGATCGACTTCCTTGAATATTACGGACGCCAAATGCTGTTACTTAAAGATGGAGTATCCGTTCAAAGTCGTCCAAATGAATTCAACCGTTATCACTATATTCCCCTTGGTGTTGGGATTATTATTTCACCATGGAATTTCCCTTTAGCGATTATGGCTGGAACAACTGTAGCGGCCATTGTTACCGGGAATACGGTCCTCTTAAAGCCAGCTTCCACTACCCCAATTATAGCGGCTAAGTTTGTAGAAGTTATGGAAGAAGCAGGTTTGCCGAAGGGTGTATTAAACTTTGTACCAGGCAGTGGGGTAGAGGTTGGAGACTACTTGGTTGACCATAAAGATACACGCTTTATCAGCTTTACGGGCTCCAGAGATGTAGGACTACGGATTTTTGATCGCTCTTCCAAAATTAGTGAAGGTCAAATTTGGTTGAAACGTCTAATTGCAGAAATGGGGGGGAAAGATACCATCGTGGTTGACGCAGAAGCAGATCTTGAATTGGCGGCACAAGCCATTGTGGCCTCCGCATTCGGATTCTCTGGTCAAAAGTGCTCTGCCTGCTCTCGTGTGGTAGTAGTGGAGTCGGTGTATGACCAAGTATTGAATCGTGCCGTTGAATTGACGAATCAGTTAACTATTGGAGAACCTTCTGAACAAGGTACATTCATGGGGCCAGTCATTGACAGCCATGCATTCAAAAAAATCATGGAATACGTTGATATCGGCAAAGGCGAAGGTAGGCTGATGACTGGTGGAGAAGGGGACGATTCAAAAGGGTACTTCATCAAGCCAACCATTTTTGCCGACCTTGCCCCGAAGTCCCGTATTATGCAGGAAGAAATCTTCGGCCCCGTAGTAGGATTTACAAAGGCGAAAGATTTCGATGAAGCGATTGATATCGCTAATAATACAGAGTATGGCCTAACTGGAGCAGTCATTACATCTAACCGTGCCCATATGGAGCAAGCGCGTGAAGACTTCCATGTTGGTAACCTTTACTTTAACCGTGGCTGTACCGGCGCAATTGTAGGGTACCAGCCATTCGGCGGATTCAACATGTCCGGTACTGATTCAAAAGCCGGTGGTCCAGACTACTTACTGCTTCATCTTCAGGCAAAAACAACATCTGAATTGTATTAATATAACAAAAACCTCTTCTCTCTTTTATTGGGAAGAGGTTTTTATTGAATCATTTACAGAAATTTAATGGAACATTTTTCTAAAAAAGTAGCCATTAATTAACGGGGTAATGTTACTATAAAGAAAGTAGAAAAAGGTGAAACTTTTATAAAGGAATTTCCGTTTTCTTTTTTGAAGAAGAAAGTTCATTTCACGGTCATGGGGGAATAGGTCTTTTGATGCCTTTATATTTGATGCACGTTACAGCAGTCGAGCATAGTGAAAGTGCCCTGTTAACATGCTTAGTGGCTAATATTTTTGTTGTTACATCCGGAATCATCTTCATTTATAGGTTATTTAAACAAAAAAATGTCCGCCTACCAGGTATTTTATTTGCCATTGCAATTGTCATTAATTATATTTTAATCCTGATTTTTGGAGATCCGTTTGATTTGCTAGGGTAAAATTAGGAGGGGAGATAGTGGTTTGAAATATTACCGATTATGGGTTATTGCTTTTTTACTTAAATTTATAGGGTCTGCTTGGGATGCTTCTTACCATTTTAAATATTTGTTTGAGGAGTATTCCATTCCGCATATTGTCAACACCATCGGCTTTGCCCTTGGGGGTGTGCTTCTCATCAAGGAATGGCGGGAATCTTATTATATGGATCGTTTTTCCCGCAATGTAATCACCATCGGCTATGTCTTATTTTTTATCGGTATTCCACTTGATTTTACTTACCATATTGCTTACGGAATTGATTTAACAACCTGGAGCCCGACTCATTTCATTTATTATATCGCAACAGATATTATGATACTAGGAGTATGGCGTGGCTATTACCAGTTTACCTATCATGAAACCATTAGCTGGAAATCGATGCATACCTGGTTTGCGATGTTTTTGCTGGAATGTTTTTTATTTCCAAATATGCAGCAAGAGAATGGAGCAATTTCTTATAACCAATACATTCATGGTCAGTCCATTGCTTCAAAAGAAATACTGCAGCTGATTTCAGATCCAAAGTCGCAAATTTTTGGCGGTATTCCTGAATGGGTTTATCCTATTTATTCTGCCCTGATGGTAGGACTCTTGACGGTATGTGTTATTCGGATATTCCGCCATTATTCGATTCCGTTAATGGCAGCGGGATTGTATATCCTGATAAGATTTTTGTTTAAGTCCATTTTTCTTGCGGTCCATTACCCAACGTCGTATGTACCCTTCACACTATTATTCATTCCGCTCATCTTTTTTATTTTCAAGAAGACCCATTGGATGTTGGGACTGATTGGCAGTATGGTCTATTTTCTTGCATTATTTGCGATTCATAAGACAGGCGTGCTCATTACGCCGCCATTGATGTTATGGGAAGTCATACCGGTTGCTATTGTTGGTGCAGCTGTCCCGCTCATGGCCACTTTTGTACAATATACTCCGTTACTAAGGAAGCAAAAACAGATCGTTTAGAGGGTATCCTAGGGATATCCTTTTTTTATGACAAAAATGTGAATCCTTTCACATATTCTTCTGTATTGTGACGAACCTCACAATTTTTTAATCTCCAGGAGATTACAATCTAGATATAGAGAAAAACGTAGATAACGTAAATTAACGAATAATGATATATAGGAGTGAGACCACATGAAAAAATTAGTGATGATTGGAAACGGAATGGCCGGAGTTAGAACCATTGAGGAAATCTTAAAACTGGCACCTGAACAGTTTGAGATTACGATTTTTGGACAAGAACCTCATCCAAACTATAACCGGATTAAGTTATCAAATATTCTTCAAGGGGATACAAGCTTCGAAGATATTATTATCAATCCATTAGATTGGTACAAAGAAAATAATATTGAATTATTTACAAGTGAATCGATTGTAAAAATAGATGTTGAGGCAAAAAAGGTCATCAGTGACAAAGGCCGTGAAGTTTCTTACGATGAATTAATTATCGCAACAGGATCTGAATCATTCATTCTGCCTATCCCAGGCGCAGACAAACAAGGTGTCACCGGTTTTCGTGATGTGAAAGATTGTGAAATGATGATCAAATCAGCTGAGCAATATAAAAAAGCAGTTGTGATCGGCGGTGGATTGCTTGGGCTTGAAGCAGCACGAGGATTATTGAACCTAGGAATGAAGGTCGATGTCGTCCATCTAATGCCGCACTTAATGGAGCGTCAATTGGATTCCAATGCAGCTAATATGCTAAAAACTGAGCTGGAAGCGCAAGGCATGAATTTCTTAATGGAAAAACAAACGGTTGAGATTCTGGGTGATGAACGAGTAACGGGGCTTCGTTTTAAAGATGGATCGGAAGTAGAAGCTGATCTGATTGTCATGGCGATCGGAATCAAGTCTAACACAGAAATCGCTAAAAATAGTGGAATATATGTGAATCGCGGGATTGTAGTGAACGACTTTATGGAAACTAGCGCTCCACATATCTATGCTGTGGGTGAATGTGCCGAGCACCGGGAAATTGTCTATGGTTTAGTGGCTCCGTTATATGAGCAAGGGAAAGTGCTTGCGAATCGAATTTGCGGAATGGTTGGAGAACCATACCAAGGCTCCATCACCGGAACACAGCTTAAAGTAGCAGGTGTTGACTTATTCTCTGCAGGAGAAATCGAAGAAGATCCAACTACAAAAGGCATCATGGTGTACAACGAATATGACGGCGTTTATAAAAAGATCTTAACAAGAGACAACTTGATTGTCGGATTGGTGATGTACGGGGATACGAAAGACAGCACGAGATTATTTAGAATGCTGACGAAAAAAGAAGATATCAGCGGAATGACCAGTGTATCCATTCTGCAATCAGAATCTGGCGAAGGAGGAAGTGATGATGTTGCTTCCATGCCAAATGACGAACTCATTTGCGGCTGTAATGGTGTCACCAAAGGTGCTATCGTGGATGCTATTCAAACTCAAGGTTTAACTACACTCGATCAAGTCAGCCATTGCACAAACGCCGGCCGTTCTTGCGGGCGCTGTAAACCAATGGTCAGCAGCATTCTTGCCCACACATTGGGAGACCAATTCGATGCAGCGGCTGCTCAGAAAACAAGCATTTGCGGCTGTACCACTTTAAGTCGCGAGGAATTAGTGGCGGAGATCAAAGAAAAAGGCTTAACCAGTGTTAAAGAAGTTATGAATGTATTAGAGTGGACGAACGAGGAAGGCTGTACGAAATGCCGTCCAGCTATCAATTACTACCTTGGCATGATTCACATGGATGATTATAAGGATGACCGCGATTCCCGCCTTGTAAATGAAAAAATGCATGCCAACATTCAAAAGGACGGAACCTATTCCGTTGTACCTAGAATGTACGGCGGGGTTACGACAGCTGCTGATTTGAAAAAAATTGGTGAAGTTGCGGAAAAATACAATGTTCCATTAGTTAAACTGACCGGTGGACAGAGGATTGGCTTGTTCGGCATCAACAAAGAAGACCTTCCAGCAGTTTGGGAAGAGCTAGATATGCCATCCGGCTATGCATATGGTAAAACATTGCGTACGGTAAAAACCTGTGTCGGTGCCCAGTTCTGCCGCTATGGAACACAAGATTCTATGGCTTTAGGAATTGATTTGGAGAAAAAATTTGAACGACTAGATACACCACATAAAGTAAAAATGGGTGTCTCTGCCTGCCCGCGCAACTGTTCTGAAGCAGGCATCAAAGATATAGGTTTTGTCGGTATTGACGGCGGCTGGGAAATTTATGTAGCTGGTAACGGCGGCGTTGACCTTCGTGCCGGAGATCTGTTATACACTGTGAAAACAAAAGAAGAAGTCATGGAAATGACCGGCGCTTACCTGCAATATTACCGTGAAACTGCCAATTACTTAGAGAGAACCTCTAAATGGTTGGAACGAGTAGGGCTTGAGCATGTGAAGGAAGTTCTTGCTAATCCGGAAACCCGCCAAGCCTTGAATGAACGCATGGATCAAACTTTAAAAAAATATAATGAACCATGGGCAGAAGCGATTGAAAACGAAGACATAAAAGATAAATATTATGCGAAACACTTAATAAAGGTTGGGGAGTGATGTATAATGCTTAAAACAATAACTCGAATTCCAGTAGCCCACTATTCCAATTTAAAATCTAGATCAGGTTATACGGTTAAAATTGATAATCAAGAGATTGCATTATTTAAAGTTTCAAACGGAAACGTCTATGCTATTGATAATCACAGTCCACATCCGAAAGGCGGAGTCCTTTCGGAAGGGCTGGTAAGCGGTGAGTACGTGTTCTGCCCAGTCTATGACTGGAAAATTTCATTAGTAGACGGCATGGTCCAAGCACCTGATACAGGGCATGTAAAGACTTTTGAAGTACAGGTGGAAGAGGATATTATATTTATTGTCATTTAGTCTGGCAAACAGGGGAAGGAAGACTGCGCAATGAAAAAGGGGAAAGTATTTTTAGTTGGAGCTGGTCCAGGAGACATTGGATTAATTACGGTTAAAGGAATGGAAGCAATCAAACAGGCTGAAGTCATCCTGTACGATCGGCTTGCCAATCCTAAGCTGTTGGAGTTTGCGCCTGCTGGTTGTGAGTTGATTTACTCCGGAAAATTACCGGATCGTCATATTATGCGCCAAGAAAATATTAACCAACTACTAGTCGAAAAAGCCTTAGAAGGAAAAAATGTGGTCCGTCTTAAGGGTGGCGACCCAGGTGTTTTTGGCCGCGTTGGGGAAGAAGCAGAAGCGCTTGCTGAACATAATCTTCCTTTTGAAATTGTTCCTGGAATTACATCCGGACTAGCTGCCCCTCTTTATGCAGGAATTCCTGTCACACACCGCGCCCATGCTGAATCATTTGCGGTTGTCACAGCCCATGATAAATCAGCAGACGGAAAGCCTCTCCTTGATTGGGAAGGTCTTGTCCGTGGTGTCGACACCATTGCTTTTTACATGGGAGTAAAAAATTTACCGTTTATTTGTGAAAACTTAATCAAGCATGGTAAGCCGGCTTCAACACCCGTTATTATGATCCAATGGGGTACATTTGGCCGCCAAAAAACCTTGCAGGGGACATTGTCAGACATTACCGAAAAAGCGATGGTTGAAAAGTTCAGCAATCCTTCGATTATCCTTGTAGGACAAGTCATCTCTCTAAGGGAAAAGATCAGCTGGGTTGAAAAGAAGCCATTGCATGGCAGACAAATTTTACTGGCACGTACCAGCGACAGTCCAAGTGAACTGGCTAAGGAATTGATGAATCAAGGCGCAGATGTCATCGAATTTCCGAAATGGATTCGTACCTCTGAACCTGTTAATCAAGAAATTTTAGCTGATCTTTCAAGCTATCAAAATATCCTGTTTACTTCACCTGAAAGTGTTACTGAATTTTTCCAAACTTTGATGGAAAATCAAATCGACATCCGAAAGATCAACGCTGATGTTTTCGGTATGTCCATTAAAACGATGAATGCCTTACAAAGTCGTGGTTTTATTCCTCAATTAATCGATGAGCTATCTGAAACAGGTAAAATGTTAGTCGTCGGAGAACGCTGCCACTTGAAAAATAACTATGCAACTGCTGACGTATGGCAGACCAGCAACAAGGAGCTAGACCTGCAATACATGCCGATCTTTAAAAGAATGTTCGAGGAAGCAGATGTCAATACAGTTGTATTCCCATGCAAAGCCTCCGTTCAACCATTTGTGGCAGCATTGGAACAATGTGAGATCCATGTTGATGAGCTTTTAAATAAGGCAGAAGTGATTAGTATGGGGAAACAAACGTTGACCGCCGTTGAAAAAAGTGGATTCATCTCAGATGGGATGCCGAAAAAAGCTACCAAGGAATCCTTGATCGAATATTTGTCCAACAAAGGTGAGTAACAATGAATGCTATTATATATGTAGCACATGGAAGCCGTAGGGCGGAATCGAATGATCTGTTTGTTACGTTTATCCAAAAGGTCATGGCGACGTCTCATGCTTCCATCAAGGAATACGGGTTTTTGGAGCATGAAGAGCCATCTGTCAACCAAGCTGTGAATCGCTGCATTCAGCAGGGAGCCGATCAGATTACCGTGGTTCCCGTGTTTCTGGCACCTGGGATTCATGTAAATCAGGATATCCCTGACATTCTAAGAAGTATTTCAGGGGTTGAATTTCATCTTGCACGACCGCTAGGTGTAGACGAAATCATGGTGGAGATTCTGGCTGACCGCCTAAAAGAAACTCAGTTCGATAAAGAGGCAGCTGTCCTATTAGTTGTGCATGGCAGCAGAAATGCTCAGGCAGCGATTGAAACAGAGTGCCTGGCTCAACGGTTGAAGGCGAAAATCAGTCATCCCGTTCAAATTGGGTACATGACAACTTCACAGTTTTATCATGAAAAAGCAAGAGAAATAATGGATCAAACTATTTATATTTTGCCCTATTTCTTGTTTACAGGTGGCTATACGGTCAAAATGAAACGGGAGTTAGAAAAATTGGGTGGAGACTTCAAATTCTGCAGACCTGTAGGATTTGATGAAAAGCTGATTCCCCTTATTCAAAAACGGGCCAGTGAGGTGGAACATGTCCTATTATCCGATTATGTTACAGCTTGAAGGAAAAAAGGTAATTGTGGTTGGCGGAGGGAAAGTGGCGGAAAGAAAGGTGAACGGCCTGATTGGTTCAGGCGCCTGCATTGAAGTCATTAGCCCTGAAACAACTCCGGGACTAAAAAGACTTGCTGATGATGGAAAAATCCTTTGGCATCAACGCTCTTTTCTGAAAACAGATTGTGAGGGCGCTTTTTTAATCTTTGCAGCAACCGATCATCCTCAGATAAACCAAGACGTCAAGGGTTCAGTTGGGCCCAATCAGCTTGTCATGCTGGCAGACGACCATGAACACTCTGATTTTCATGTACCATCCCGAATGCAGCGCGGCCGATTGACCATTGCTGTTTCAACAGAAGGTGCCAGCCCTATTCTTGCTAGTCAAATTCGAAATCAGTTGAAGGAACAATTTGACGAAAATTATGAGGAATATCTGGAGTTCCTTTTTGTTAAACGCCAATGGATCTTGAAAGAAGTAAAAGACGCGGCTATGAAAAGAAAACTTCTCCAAGAAATCACCTCTCCGGAATTTTTAATTAGTGACGATCGTGAAGAAGATTTTAAAAAATTGTTAACGTAAAGGCGGAGTCCTCTTAGTGATTGGGGTCCGCTTTTTTTATCATCGTCATAAACATGATATTTCCGAAAGTAAACTCGGTCTCTTTACGAAAATCAAGTTTAAAATATAAGCGGGCCGCCCGCTCGTTGAAGGCTGCTACAGTTAAGCGGAATGGTGCCTGATTTTTCAAAAACTCCAGAACAAAAGAAAGAAAGGGGTATCCCAATCCCTTCCCGGTTAAATCGGGTCGCATGCCCAGCCCGACATCGATGAACCCAGGTGTATAGGCTCCATAATGAACGCCAAATGGCACCTGTGCCGACTCTCCTGTGCAAAAAAATCCTATTAAATCTTCTTGATAATCAACAACCGCATAATATGAGGAATTTAAAAACTCCTTGATTCCGTCCTCGCTCAGTTCACTATTATAAAAATCATAGGGCTCCTCATAGCTCCAGTTCAATATAGCTTCAGCGTAGGTTCGATTCATGTCCACAACTTTCAGGTCCATAAAAGCCCTCCTAGTAAAAATTACCCAATTAAATACATATATACTTCCTGCCTTATTTTCCAAGCTTTTTCATAAATAGGACAGGGCAAAATTACCCATTTTTAAAAAAATTCAGAAAAGTGGTTTCTTTTTTGAAAATGGTGTTATATAATACAAAACGAGGTAAGTTACTGTATTATAACAAAGAGGTGGTCGAGTTCATGTCAACGCAAACAAGGGGTATTGAGGTGATAGGGGCTTTAAAAGCCCGGTATGATGAGATTCTAACACCTGAAGCCTTAAATTTTATTGAAGAGATGGAACGAAAATTTGGTCCCAGAAGAGTAGAACTGTTACAGTACAGACAGGTTCGCCAAGAAGAAATCAATAACGGTGAATTACCAGACTTTCTGCCGAACACAAAGGATATCCGCAATGGTGACTGGACCATTGCCCCACTGCCGCAGGACTTGCTTGATCGCCGGGTTGAAATCACCGGACCAACAGATCGAAAAATGGTCATCAACGCCTTGAATTCAGGTGCAAAACTATTTATGGCTGATTTTGAGGATGCCACTTCACCCACTTGGGAAAACATCGTTGAAGGGCAAATCAACCTCAGAGATGCCGTAAGACGCACAATCTCCTTTGAAAATCCGAATGGAAAAAAATATGTCCTTAATGAAAAGACAGCCGTGCTGATTCCAAGACCACGCGGACTTCACCTTGAAGAAAAGCATGTCTTATTGGATGGCAAGCCTATTTCCGGAAGCTTTTTCGATTTTGGACTTTACTTTTTCCATAATGTAACAGAATTGCTTGCCCGCGGAACTGGCCCGTATTTCTATCTTCCAAAGCTTGAAAGTCATTTGGAAGCTCGCCTTTGGAACGATGTATTTGTATTCGCGCAGGATGCGCTGGGGATCCCGCAAGGCACCATTAAAGCAACGGTTTTAATTGAAACGATTTTAGCCGCATTTGAAATGAATGAAATCCTGTACGAATTGAAAGAGCACTCAGCCGGACTAAACTGCGGCAGATGGGATTATATCTTCAGCTACTTAAAGAAATTCCGCAACCTAGAAAATGTTATCCTCCCAGACCGATCGCAAGTAACCATGACAGTCCCATTCATGCGATCATACTCATTACTTACCATTCAAACCTGTCACCGCCGCAAAGCACCTGCAATGGGCGGAATGGCAGCACAGATTCCGATAAAAAATAATCCAGAAGCGAATGAAGAGGCTTTTGGAAAGGTACGCGCCGATAAAGAACGTGAAGCCCGCGACGGTCACGACGGCACTTGGGTAGCCCATCCTGGTCTCGTACCGGTGGCTATGGAAGTATTCAACCGTGAAATGCCGACGCCGAATCAAATTCATACATCGAAACAGCAAAAGGTAACCATTACCGCAAAAGACCTGTTGGAAGTACCAGGTGGAACGATTACAGAGCAAGGTGTCCGAACAAATATTAATGTTGGTATTCAATATGTAGCTTCTTGGCTATCAGGAAGAGGAGCAGCACCAATATACAATCTCATGGAGGACGCCGCAACTGCTGAAATATCACGGGCCCAGCTATGGCAATGGATTCGCCATCCTAAGGGAGTGTTAGCTGACGGTCGAAAGGTAACAGTAGAAATGTACCACCAATTAAAAGAAGAAGAATTAGAGAAAATCAAGCGGGAAATAGGGGAACCAGCCTTTGAAGGCGGTCGATTTGATGAAGCAGTGTCCTTATACGATAAGTTGATTTTGAATGATGATTACGTTGATTTCTTAACGTTACCGGGTTATGAGCTTTTATAAAAACTAAATCAATAGATTAATAGGAGGAATGAAACATGACGAATGAAAGAGTTACTCAATTACAAGAAAGCTGGGAAATGGATTCACGTTGGAAAGGAATTACAAGACCATATACCGCAGAGGATGTTATTAAACTTCGCGGTTCAATTGATATTGAACATACATTAGCTCGCAAAGGCTCCGAAAAGCTTTGGAAACTATTAAATGAAGAAAATTATATCAATGCTCTAGGTGCTTTAACTGGAAACCAGGCTGTTCAACAAGTAAAAGCCGGTTTAAAGGCAATCTACCTAAGCGGCTGGCAGGTTGCGGCTGACGCCAACCTTTCAGGAAACATGTATCCGGACCAAAGCTTATATCCGGCAAACAGCGTTCCGGCTGTTGTCAAAAGAATTAACCAGGCATTACAGCGTGCTGACCAAATCACCCATTCAGAAGGCGATGATTCAGTTGACTGGTTCGCTCCAATCGTAGCCGATGCGGAGGCAGGCTTTGGCGGTCAGTTAAACTGCTTCGAATTGATGAAGGGAATGATCGAAGCAGGGGCATCTGGCGTTCACTTCGAAGACCAGCTTTCTTCTGAGAAAAAATGCGGTCATTTAGGTGGAAAGGTTCTCCTTCCGACTCAAACTGCCGTTCGTAACCTAATCGCAGCTCGTTTAGCCGCTGACGTTATGGGCGTTCCTACTGTACTTGTTGCCCGCACAGACGCTAACGCCGCTGATTTAATCACGAGCGATATCGACGAGAACGATGCTCCGTTCATTTCCGGTGAGCGCACAACGGAAGGCTTTTTCCGTACAAGAGCAGGAATTGATCAGGCCATTGCCCGCGGATTGGCTTACGCTCCATATGCTGATCTAATCTGGTGTGAAACATCAGAACCAAATATCGAGGAAGCTCGTCGCTTTGCAGAAGCAATTCATGAAAAATTCCCTGGCAAACTATTAGCCTACAATTGTTCTCCATCGTTTAACTGGAAGAAGAAGCTTGACGAGGAAACAATCGCGAAATTCCAAGAGGAGCTTGGCAAAATGGGCTATAAGTTCCAGTTCGTTACCCTTGCCGGCTTCCACGCTCTAAATCACAGCATGTTCGAACTAGCTCGCGGCTACAAAGAGCGCGGCATGGCAGCTTACTCCGAACTGCAGCAAGCAGAATTCGGCAGCGAGCAGTACGGCTACACCGCAACACGCCACCAGCGCGAAGTTGGTACAGGATACTTCGACCAAGTGTCCATGGTCATCACAGGCGGAACCTCTTCCACAACAGCCTTGAAAGGTTCTACAGAGGAAGAACAATTTACAAAATCATCAAAATAGTAATTTATGAAATGAACCCTTCTCATGTGAGAGGGGTTTTTTGCTGGATTGGCACCTGGGAATGACGGGTATTGGTATTTGTGTCTTTAATAGAAGTCGGCTTGACAAATGATCTGGGGGGATTTTATACGGTCGTTAAAAGGGCTGGGCACCTTGGAGACGAAGGGCAAGGGAACCTTCAATAAGAGGTCGTCAATAGGGCACCTTGGAGACGAAGGGCAAGGGAAACTTCAAAAAGAGGTCGTCAATAGGGCACCTTGGAGACGAAGGGCAAGGGAAAC
>NZ_JBKFGJ010000016.1:0-10130 GCF_051233465.1 Neobacillus solisequens
AAACTTCAAAAAGAGGTCGTCAATAGGGCACCTTGGCGACGAAGAGGAAGGGAGTTAAAAAAAGAGGTCGTCAATAGGGCACCTTGGAGACGAAGGGCAAGGGAAACTTCAAAAAGAGGTCGTCAATAGGGCACCTTGGCGACGAAGAGGAAGGGAGTTAAAAAAAGAGGTCGTCAATAGGGCACCTTGGAGACGAAGGGCAAGGGAAACTTCAAAAAGAGGTCGCCAATAGGGCACCTTGGAGACGATGGGCAAGGGAAATTGCAAAAAGGGGTCGTCAATAGGGCACCTTGGAGACGAAGGGCAAGGGAAACTTCAAAAAGAGGT
Source organism: Neobacillus solisequens (assembly GCF_051233465.1). Lineage (NCBI taxonomy): Bacteria > Bacillati > Bacillota > Bacilli > Caryophanales > Bacillaceae > Neobacillus > Neobacillus solisequens. The sequence goes on from NZ_JBKFGJ010000016.1 coordinate 328, forward strand.
CGCCAATAGGGCACCTTGGCGACGAAGAGGAAGGGAATCCTCAAAAAGAGGTCATCAATAAAGCATCTTGACGACAGTACCAAAGGAATAATGCCTCAAACGGTTGCTAATTGGCCCCCCTTGAAGCCTGAACCATAAACATTTTTCCAAAAGTGTCATCAATAGAATGCCCTAAAAATTTGGAAAGGAACCAATCTTCATGTACTATCATAGGTAATAAGTAGTTCTGGTTAATGGAGTTGATTTCTTTTGAACAAGCAAACTGTTGATGAGATCCTGCAGCAAGGTATATCCGGCCCACTTGAAACCAAACCGGAAGAGCGCCGGAAATACTTAGGATCCCTACGAGAGCGAATTATCGTCGCCCTTACAAAAAATCAGGTGGCAGAATCAAAGGTATATCCTCAAGTTGAACAATTGATGAAAGAGTACCCTGAAGCCCATTTGTTTTTAAACGGAAATATGGGGTATGAACAATACTCGAAGTATATAAAATTAGCCTCTAAACGGAAAATCAGCCATACTATTGTCACGAATAAAGAACACAACACTGACATCGGATTAGTGCTAGCCATGGACCATGCCATTGACAAAGAGGATATTTATATCACAAATACCCCGATCACTATTCCGGAAGTTAATAAGAGTCAAGGATGGTTTCATAAGCTTTTTAAAAGAAAAAAATAGCAATAAGCCCATAGTGATTCAAGAATCTATGGGCTTTTGTTATGGGGTTCATTTTAACGCAGGTTCGCAGGGGATTGTGGGAAATCTTCGTTATGAAGGGTTCATAAAGCCCGCGGTGGAAAGAAAAATAAAGCAAGGTTGTTATGAAGGGTTCATAAAGCCCGCAGTGGTAAGAAAAATAAAGCAGAGGTCGTTATGAAAGGTTCATAAAGCCCGCCCTGGTTAAAAAATCGAAGTAAAGGTCGTTATGAAAGAATCATAAAGCCGACCGATGTGAAGAATTGATCCAAAGGCCGTTATAAAAATGCTCATAACGACCGTGCAGGCAAAAGATCTTAACCCAAAGGTCGTTATAAAGTACACCTCATAAAAGTTAATCCACACTAACCTACAGCTACTTCCACTGTGGCCTCAAGGTCAATTTCCACATTTCCCTTTACGGCCCGGCTGATCATACATGAGGTTTCTGCCTTCTTCGCAAGCCGAAGCGCCAATTCCCGATCCTTATCAGATGCCCCAGACCGCAACACAACACGCGGTCGATGAATGATCTTTTTATAAGTAATAACCCCTTTTGTAACTTCGACAATCCCTTCCGATTCCATCGTGAGGGTTTCTTTTTCAAGCCCGCTCCGCTCCATCATCGCCGCCAACGTAATTATATAGCAGGTTGCAGCAGCACCTAGCAGCATTTCATCCGGGTTCGTTCCCACACCCGGACCATCCATTTCTGGCGGGATCGAAACTTGTGTCTGTAAATTTCCCACTTCTATGTCACCAACATCATTTCGCAACCCTGGCCAGTTTGCCTTTAAATGAAATACATGTTCTGCCACGATAAAATCCCCCTTTAAACTCAAAAGTATGGTATCTTTACATTGATATGTAAAAAATGGAGCAGTGACTGAATGAGAAAATGGAGTATGTTTTTAATTCTTTGTATGTATCTTGCTATTCTGACCAAGTTAATCTTGTTTAAATATATCCCACTTTCCGAGATTATTCATCATTTTAACTTTACATACAATGAATACCACTGGCGGTCCAATAATTTTGTGCCTTTCAAAACCATTTATTTTTATCTCTATCTGGCAGATGTCAATGTATCGATTCGAATGGAAAATTTAATAGGGAATGTTATTGGTTTTGTGCCATTTGGCTTCATTTTGCCTTTTCTTTCAAAAAACTTCCAAAGGCTTAGTGCAGTGGCCGTTGCTACTTTTTGCTTAAGTTTGACATATGAAATGCTGCAGTTAATCTTTGAGTTTGGCAGTTTTGATGTAGACGATTTAATCTTAAACACTGTTGGAGGAATATTAGGATACCTACCTTATAAAATTACAAATCTTTTTTATCCATTTTCAAAAAAGAAACCGGCAGATTCACTAAAATGATCCACCAGTTTGATTGCCATCCCCATTCACAGGGATGCTGTCAGATAATAATTGTAGATTGTGGCTGACCTTCGTGCTATAGGTAAAATCACCATAACAATAAGGGTAGCGGAAGTTTTTCTTATCACCTCCGCAATTATATAGGGTTGGGTTTTCTTGGGCTCTTAAAAGAGAATATTGCTTCGCCAGTTCTTCGTTGTGTCTTCCGCCATGTTGTGCTACAAAATCAATATAGCCTCTGCCCATGTTGTAGGCCTGAATAATCGTAGGGAAATCTACTTTTTTCGAATTGCCGTATGAAAGAACTTGCTGAAAATGCTTTACCCCAGCTTCAATACTTTGCTTCGGATCTTGAATGGAGTTCCGCGTAAGGCCTATTGATTCGGAAGCTTGCATAGGGTCTCCACCTTGTCCGTGACTTTCCTGCTGCATCACGGCTATTAGAACGTCGGTGTGCTCTTGCAGATTATATTTGGTTAATTCATCATATAACAGAGTTCTATATTTTTTTACACCCGCAAATGGGTCCATTTTTTCAAGGGGAGCAGGCTTTTGCGGTTGAAAATAATGTTGAAACATCGCTAATGCACAAAAGGTCAAAAACAGTACGAAAACCATATTACGTTTCTTTCGTCTGTGTTTTTTCATGATTAATTTCTCTCCTAAATGGGTCTCACAGACATTATAAAGGAAGATAATGAAAACTGTCAGGTAAAAAACTGCATGTAAACTATGGATAATTGTCTATACTGAAATGGTAATCATTGCGGTGAAGCGGAAAAGTTTGATATTATCATTATTATGAATATTCGACGAACGGAGGTCTTGGACATGTCACGAATTACAACGGAACAGGTTAAACACGTCGCTAATTTGGCGCGATTAGCCATCACCGATGAAGAAACTGAAAAATTCACAAAGCAGCTGGATGCCATTATCACATTTGCGGAGCAATTAAATGAGCTTGATACAGATCATGTGGCGCCAACATACCATGTACTGGATATGAAAAATGTATTGCGTGAGGATATTCCGCAGCAGGGATTGCCACGCGAGGAAGTTTTAAAAAATGCACCAGAGCATAAGGACGGCCAATTTAAGGTTCCGGCCATTTTAGGGGAGTAAGAGGAGGATTAGTAAGGTGAGTTTATTTGATCATAAAGTATCCGATCTCCATGAACTTTTACATAAGAAAGAACTAAAAGTATCAGATTTAGTGGATGAATCGTATAAACGTATTGCTCAAGTTGAAGACAAGGTCCAAGCTTTTCTGACATTAAACGAAGAGCAAGCAAGACAAACAGCAGAAATCATGGATGAAAAACTGCAATCAGATTCCGCAAAAGGCTTACTGTTTGGAATGCCGATTGGGGTAAAAGATAATATTGTCACTAAAGGCTTGCGAACCACTTGTGCCAGCAAGATCCTCGAAAACTTTGACCCTATTTATGATGCTACTGTAGTTCAGAAACTGCAACAGGCCGAAACTGTCACAATCGGAAAATTAAACATGGACGAGTTCGCCATGGGCTCCTCCAATGAAAATTCCGGATTCAAAAAAACACGTAACCCTTGGAATCTTGACCGGGTTCCGGGTGGTTCTTCAGGTGGTTCCGCTGCATCTGTTGCTGCAGGTGAAGTGCTATTTTCACTAGGATCTGATACTGGTGGTTCCATTCGCCAACCAGCTGCTTTTTGCGGTGTTGTAGGGATGAAACCCACCTATGGCCGTGTTTCCCGTTTTGGGTTAGTCGCATTTGCCTCTTCCTTGGATCAAATCGGGCCAATTACCAGAACAGTCGAAGACAATGCATTTCTTTTACAAGCTATTTCAGGACTTGACCCAATGGATTCAACATCTGCAAATGTGGATGTTCCAAATTTTGTAGGGGCCTTAACGGGCGATGTAAAAGGGTTAAAAATTGCTGTACCTAAAGAATACCTGGGCGAAGGGGTAAAGGAATCCGTTCGTCAGTCCGTATTAGCTGCATTAAAAGTGCTTGAGGGCCTTGGTGCTAAGTGGGAAGAAGTATCTCTTCCACATTCCAAATATGCACTTGCCGCTTATTATTTATTGTCATCATCAGAAGCATCGGCAAACCTTGCCCGTTTTGATGGAGTCCGTTACGGCTACCGTACACCAAATGCTGAAAACTTATTAGATCTTTATAAAAAGACAAGAGCAGAAGGCTTTGGCGATGAGGTGAAACGCCGGATTATGCTTGGAACCTTTGCTTTAAGCTCTGGTTATTATGATGCTTACTATAAAAAGGCACAAAAGGTTCGCACACTGATTAAACAAGACTTTGAGAATGTCTTTGAAAAATATGATGTCATTATTGGACCGACAACACCAACACCTGCCTTTAAAATTGGTGAAAACATTGACGACCCATTGACGATGTACGTGAATGATATTTTAACCATTCCGGTGAACCTTGCTGGGGTTCCGGGAATCTCTGTACCATGCGGTTTTGAAGCCGGATTGCCACTAGGGTTGCAAATTATCGGCAAGCACTTTGATGAAGCAACCGTCTATCGCGTGGCTCATGCATTCGAACAAGCAACAGATTATCATAAACAAAAGCCGGAATTGTAGGAGGTGACCATTCATGGAATTCGAAACAGTAATTGGACTTGAAGTTCACGTAGAATTAAAAACGGAATCAAAGATTTTCTCGGCCAGCCCAAACCATTTTGGAGCGGAACCGAATACTAATACAAGTGTAATCGACCTCGGTTATCCCGGAGTGTTGCCAGTTTTGAATAAAAAGGTAGTCGATTACGGGATGAAAGCGGCCATGGCACTGAATTGCCAAGTTGCAACAAACACGAAATTTGATCGAAAAAATTATTTTTACCCGGACAATCCAAAAGCTTATCAGATTTCTCAATTCGATCAACCAATTGGTGAGCACGGCTGGATTGAAATTGAGGTTAATGGCTACACGAAAAAGATTGGCATAACCAGAATTCATCTTGAAGAGGATGCCGGTAAACTGAACCATGAAAAAGGCTATTCTCTAGTGGATATTAACCGCCAAGGAACACCATTGATTGAAATTGTATCTGAGCCAGATATCCGTACCCCGGATGAAGCTTATGCATATTTAGAAAAATTAAAATCGATTATCCAATATACGGGTGTGTCTGATTGTAAAATGGAAGAAGGTTCTCTTCGCTGTGACGCCAACATCTCCATTCGTCCTGTAGGGCAAGAGGAATTTGGCACGAAAACAGAATTGAAAAACCTGAACTCTTTCAACTTTGTCCGCAAAGGACTGGAATACGAAGAAAAGCGTCAGCGTGAAGTTGTTTCAAATGGAGGAAAAATAGACCAGGAAACACGTCGCTTTGATGAAGCCACAGGTTCGACCATTCTGATGCGCGTAAAAGAAGGTTCAGATGATTACCGCTACTTCCCAGAACCGGATCTACTCGATCTTTTTATTGATGAAGATTGGAAGGCGCGGATTCGTGCAGAAATTCCTGAACTTCCAGATGAGCGGCAAAGACGGTATGTGGAGGAGCTTGGTCTGCCAGTTTATGATGCCAAGGTATTAACGGTTATCAAAGAAACAGCTGATTTCTTTGAAGCTACGGTTCATGCCGGTGCAGATGCGAAAATGGCCTCCAACTGGATTATGGGTGAAGTCTCCGGATATTTAAATGCCGAAGGAAAAGAACTTCATGATGTGCCACTAACTCCCGAAGGCTTAGCAGGCATGATTAAGCTGATTGAAAATGGCACGATTTCTTCAAAGATTGCTAAGACTGTTTTTAAAGAGCTCATTGAAAACGGCGGAGATGCTGAGAAAATTGTAAAAGAAAAAGGTCTTGTACAAATTTCTGATGAAGGAGCACTTCTAAAAATCATCACCGAGGTTCTTGATAACAATCCTAAATCGATTGAGGATTTCAAAGGCGGAAAAGCAAAAGCAACAGGATTCCTTGTTGGGCAGATAATGAAGCTGACAAAAGGACAGGCCAACCCGCAAATGGTCAACCAATTACTGCAGCAGGAGTTGCAGAAACGATAAGATAACCATGTGATAAAAACCATAAAAAAGCAATGCATATGAAATTCGCATTGCTTTTTTATATTGACCAATGCCAATTACATAAGCATGATTAAGGCTTTTAAATTATACCGTAATGACTACTTTGCCTTGAGCGTGGCCCTCTTGAAAATAGTTGAATGCTTCCGTGATTTCACTTAACCTAAAACGTTGATCAATGATGGGTTTTACTTGACCCGTCTCAAGCAATTCTTTTAAATCATCTAGGTCTTTTTGGTTTGCTCTTTGTAACAGATTACTTATTTTCTTGCTTCCTGTCATTGATATAAAAGGTCCAAGAAACAATGCCTGAAATAATTGGAATTCGGAACCTCCAACGTGAACAAAACGGCCATGTGGTTTTAGGACACGTTTATACGCTGAAATAGAATGAGAACCATTCACTCCAAGGATTAAGTCGTAACACTTCTCATCTTGGGTGAAATCCTCTTTTTTATAATCAATGATATGATCGGCTCCTATTGAACGCAATATCTCTACATTTCTTGTACTACATACACCAGTTACCTCTGCCCCAAGTGATTTAGCAATTTGCACAGCAAAAGTACCGACACCGCCAGATGCACCATTAATCAATACCTTTTGTCCTGATGTAAGCTTACCTTTATCCCGTAGCCCTTGTAAGGCAGTTACCCCTGCCATAGGCGCCGCAGCAGCTTCCTCGAAGGTTATATTGGTCGGCTTTAAGGATAAAGCGTCTTCGGGGACAGTTACATATTCAGCAAAACCGCCCCAGCCATAACCAGAGAGGTCTCCAAATACTTCATCACCCGCTTTAAATAGTTTAACGTTTTGACCAACTGCTTCAACGATGCCAGCTATGTCACCTCCAGGTATGGAGTATTTTGGTTTTGTTAGTCCAAAAGCGAAGCGAGCCAGGAAGGGTTTGCCTTGCAAAAGAACCAAGTTACCATAGTTCAAGGATGCTGCATAAACCCTTACCAATACTTGATTCTCGGTGGGGATGGGTTTCTTTATTTCTTTTAATTCAAGAACATCGGCTGAACCATACTTTTCACAAACTATTGCTCTCATACATAATCCCTCCAATTTCCCAATAAAAATCAAAAATCCCCTTGTTGATTTTTATTTAATCGTAACAAGGGTCTTATAACCTTTCATTGACTTAAGTTAATTTTTAAGAATTTTGTGGTCATGATGATTGGATGCTGCTTAATGGAGGGATGATTGCGAAATGTAGATGATCTTTATTTTGTTATTTCTTTATTCGCTTTTTAATTCGACTTAATGACTCAGGGGTAATTCCGAGATAAATTGCCAATTGATGCTGTGGTACACGGTCAACCAACTGAGGTTGTTTTCTTAAAATGGATTCGTATCGTTCCTCAGGAGAAGAATGAATATATTCCCCGAACTGTTCTTGTATTTCACTTAAGTTAATTTCTATCATTTTGCGAATCATAGTTTCCAGTTGTGGGTACTGGTTAAACATTGCTTTTTCAGAATCCACATCGCCAACAACTAACAGGCAATCCTCTACGCATACTAATGAATACTTTGATACATCATTTCCGTACTGTTCGTTGATAATTGGAATAGCTTGTTCTTCAGTAAAAAATTTTGATGTTACCTCCTTACCGTTTTCATCAATAAAAAACTGCCTGACACACCCATTTAAAACAAAATAGCATTTAATATCGGATCGTTCTCCTTGTTTAAGAAGGTATTTTCCCTTTTTATATTCAACAATTTGTAAACCGTCTGTAATGGCCAGCTGTTCTTCTTCACTGAGTGAAGTAAAATTAGTCATATATTTTGAGAGAATTTTATTCATTTTACCTTCCTTTCGAATAGATATTTCCTTTGAATATTTTAACATTTTCACCCAATTATTTTTCCGTTTTAGATAAAATTACTTAAGCATCTTTTTATTGATGTGTTGTTACAATAAGTAAAATAAAAGGTTTAGCTAGTTATCATCTCCGTTATTTACTGCGTTTTTTGTAGGGGAAATAATCGACATTCTTTTTCAACATTTCCCGGGAAAAAGTCTTTATTAAAAATAGGCTTGCACGATTTAATTAAACGTTTGATTAAACGACAATTTTTTTATGATTGATTTAGGAAAAATAGGAATTTTTAAGCATTCTCCTCGTTTTTAATTAAACGTTTGATTGGGGTCAAGGTATAATATTTTGTAGAGAGGTGATGGAGTTGGAGAACAGAAATTCAGCAATTTATTGGACTTTATTAATATATGATCATTGGAAATTGTATATGGCTGCCACGGAAAAAGGATTGTGCTTCATTAGCCCGCAAGATAGAACTTTTGAGGAACTAGCCGCATGGGCGGAAAAGCAATTTCCGGAACAGCCTCTTGTCCAGGAAGATGAAAAAATGCAGCCTTATGTGGCAGAACTGATTGAATACTTAAAAGGGGAGCGAACAAGCTTTACGATGCCATTGGAGTTTCGAGGCACCCCGTTTCAGGTTGCGGTTTGGAAGGCGCTTTGTGAGATACCATTTGGGGAGACAAGATCCTATTCGGATATTGCCGAGAGAATCCAAAAGCCAGCAGCAGTCCGCGCAGTCGGAGCGGCAATCGGAGCTAACCCAGTCTTAATCACGGTCCCGTGTCACCGGGTAATCGGAAAAAATGGCAAACTAACCGGCTTCCGGGGCGGGTTGGACATGAAAAAGCAATTGTTGGAGCTAGAAAAAAGATAAACTTCGGACAAGTAAGAGCCTCAAAAAACAAGGCTACGTCTGAAGATGAGCGAACTTCAGACAAGTCAGAGCCGAAAAAGCGGGGCTGTGTCTGAAGACGAGTGAACTTCAGATAAGTCAGAGTCAAAAAAGCGAGGCTGTGTCTGAAGCCGAGCGAACATCGGACAAGTCAGAGCCAAAAAAGCGAGGCTGTGTCTGAAGATGAGTGAACTTCAGACAAGTCAGAGTCAAAAAAGCGAGGCTATGTCTGAAGATGAGCAAACTTCGGACAAGCCAGAACCGAAAAAGCGAAGCTGTGTCTGAAGATGAGCGAACTTCAGACAAGTCAGAGCCAAAAAAGCGAGGCTGTGTCTGAAGCCGAGCGAGCTTCAGATAAGTCAGAGTCAAAAAAGCGAGGCTGTGTCTGAAGCCGAGCGAACATCGGACAAGTCAGAGCCAAAAAAGCGAGGCTGTGTCTGAAGACGAGTGAACATCGGACAAGTCAGAGTCAAAAAAGCGAGGCTGTGTCTGAAGATGAGCAAACTTCGGACAAGCCAGAACCGAAAAAGCGAAGCTGTGTCTGAAGATAAGCGAACTTCAGACAAGTCAGAGTCAAAAAAGCGAGGCTATGTCTGAAGACCATTGAACATCGGACAAGTCAGAGCCAAAAAAGCAAGGCTGTGTTTGAAGATGAGTGAACATCGGACAAGTCAAAGCCCAAAAAAGCGAGGCTTTGTCTGAAGATGAGCGAACATCGGACAAGCCAGAGCCCAAAAAAGCGAGGCTTTGTCTGAAGATGAGCAAACTTCGGACAAGCCAGAACCGAAAAAGCGAAGCTGTGTCTGAAGATGAGTGAACTTCAGACAAGTCAGAGTCAAAAAAGCGAGGCTGTGTCTGAAGCCGAGTGAACATCGGACAAGTCAGAGCCCAAAAAACTGAGGCTGTGTCTGAAGCCGAGCGAACATCGGACAAGTCA